>NZ_JAFLNG010000426.1 GCF_017427025.1 Streptomyces sp. FH025 | reverse complement strand
GCAACGAGGTGGCCGCCGCCCGCCGGGTGGGCGGGCGGTGGACGGCCCCGGTGCTGGACGCGGACACCGAGGGCGCGCAGCCGTGGGTGGCCACCGGGTACGTCGCCGGGCCCTTACCGAACACCGCCGTACGTGACGGACCCGGGCCCGTCCCCGAACTCACCCTGCCGTCCGGGTTTGGCGCTCCGGTGCCTGGCTAGCCGCTCCGGTATGGAAAACACACCCCTGCACACCCGCCAGTGGTCCCGCCGACTACGCCAAGCCCTGGACGCGCCGGAGCACTGGGGCCTCCTCGACGCGCCCGGCCGCCCTCTGGCCGAGGCGGTCGAGGCCCTCCCGCTCGGGCCGTACCGCGACGCCCTGCACGGCGTGTGGCTCGGCCACCCGCTCCATCCCGCTCTGGTCGACCTCCCGCTCGGCTGCTGGCTGTCCGCCGGCCTGCTGGACTGCCTCCCCGGTCGGCACGGATCCGCCGACACCTTGGTCACGGCCGGGCTGCTGGCCGCCGGCCCCGCCGCCCTCGCCGGCTGGGTGGACTGGGCCCGGCTCGACCCGCCACGGCGGCGCACCGGCCTGGTCCACGCCCTCTGCAACACCGCCGGCGTGCTGCTGTACGGCCGCTCGTTGCTGGCCCGCTGCCAGGGCCACCGGGCCCACGGTCGGCTGTTCGGCCTGGCCGGACTGACCGCGGTGGCGGTCGGCGCCGCGCTCGGCGGGCACCTGTCCTACCGGCAGGCCGCCGGCCCCGACCGGGCCGCCGCCGTGCCCCGGCTGGCGCCGACGGACTGGGTCGGCCTCGGCGCGGTGGAGGACTTCCCGCCCGGAAGGCCCGTCCGCGCGACGGCCGGTGAACTGGCCGTGGTCGTGGTCCGCGAGGGCGAGCGCTGCCACGTCCTGGCCGAGCGCTGCGCCCACCTGTCCGGCCCGCTCTCCGAGGGCTCCCTGGTGGAGGGCTGCCTGCGCTGCCCGTGGCACGGCAGCGAGTTCCGGCTCCGGGACGGCGAGGTCGTGCACGGCCCGGCCACCGCACCCCAACCGGTGCTGGAGACGCGGGTGCTCTCCGGGCACCTGGAGGTCCGGCTGCCCGAGGCCGGCTGAGCACCTGTCCGGGCCGGGACGCGAACGGGGTTCGGACGGGCTCGCCTCAACCCCTGCCGTCGGGACCGTCGGGCAGGGGTGAGCGCAGCGAGGTGCGTCCGGCCCGCCAGCGGCCGACCAGATGGTGCGCGAAGCGCCCGTCGACCACCCCGGCCGCGGCCACGCCGAACGCCACGTCCCGGGCCAGTCCCGGTTCGGCTGCGACCAGTTCCTCGATGACCCCACGGCGTACCAGCTGCTCGTGGACGGCGTCCGCCTCGACGTGCTCGCGGTAGAAGAGGGTGCCGTCCGGGCCACCGCCCAGCCGTTCCAGCGCCGCCGCCAGGCGGGCGGACCCGGGCGAGGAGGTGATCTCGACAGTGGCGAAGTGCCCGACGGCCGCGCCGCGCAGCACCCGGTGCAGGCCGAAGAGCGTCATCAGGTTGACCACCGCCAGAGTGGGCGCCGGCACCAGGTCCAGGTAGTGCCCGTAGCCGGGGTCGAGCCCGAAGGCGGCCATCATCCGGGCGAACAGCAGGGCGTGGGCCCGCTCCGGCCGCCCTGCGCCGTACTCGTCGTAGAGGATCGCCGTCAGCACCGCCTGCGCGGGCCCGTGGATCCTCGGCAGCAGCCACAGCTGCGGGTCCGCCTCCTTGAGGTGGTAGACCGAGCGGTGCACCAGGTACTCGCGGGCGTGCCGGAGCTCGCCCTCGGCGAGCAGGAAGTGCGACGGACCTGTGCCGACGGGCGGCTCCGTGAGCAGTGCTTCCAGCGCCTCCCGCAAGGGCGGCACGGGCTCCGCCTCCGCGCGCACCGCGGCCAGGAACGGGCGCTCCAACTCCCGGCGCAACCCCAGGAGCTCGGGATCCCACTCCCAGCCGTCCGGCACCCCGGGCAGGCCTCGGTCGTGGAGCTCGTAGCAGAGGTGCAGGGCCAGCTGGTGGTCCTCGCCCCACGGCTCGCCGAGCGGGCCGGGCGGTGCGAGCAGCCGCCCGGCGCCGGGCGGTCCGGAAGCGAGCAGGGCCAGCACCGCCGCCGACAGCGGACCACGCGCCTCGGGCAGCGAGCTCACCGCTGCCCTCCACGGCCTTCGGCGCAGGCCCGGAGCACCGCGAGGGCGATCGCCAAGGTGAGCGCCCAGCATCCGGTGAAGACCCACAGCAGCGGAGTCCCGGAGGTCACCAGGCCGGCCGCGAACAGCCCCAGCGACAGCAGGGCGAGTCCGAGGACGGTCCGCCGCCGGACGCCGCGCAGCACGTCCCAGGCCCGGCCGCGCAGGCCGAACCCGATCCCGCGCAGCCGCAGCTCCAGGACGCGGTCGTGGCGCGGCTCCGCCTTCTCACGTCCGTTCATGCCGTCCGCCTCCTCGCAGCGCCGTCCCCTGTGGTCCGCCGCTGCGAGTACCCGGGATCCGCGATCGCTAACGCCCGTGGCGCGGCCGCAGCCGTACGGCCGGCAGGCATCTGTCGTCGTCCGGGTCAGGGCCACCGAGACGGGTGGCGATGCGGTCGAGGTCCAAGCGTCGGAGGCGGTCACAGTGATGGAGCCGGATCCCCACTTCGAGGGCCCTCGCCGTTCACCGGGTTTCGGTGGCGACCCACCCGGCCAGACGCCCCTCATGAGAATACGTACATCTCCGAAGCCCCGCACCGTGGTCATAACCGGCGCCACGGCCGGCATCGGCCGGTCCGCGTGACGATGGTCCAGATGCCTGCCGTCAACACGCCGCAGTTCGACTGGGTGCTCAACCGGCTGCACGGCCGCGCTCGCCCCGTCGCGCCCGTGTACCAACCCGAACTCGCCGCCCGCGCCGTCCGGTTCGCCGCCGACCACCCCGGGCGGCGCGAGTACTGGGTGGGCGGCAGCACCGCCGCCGCCCTGATCGCCAACGCGCTCGCGCCCGGTCTGTTCGATCGCTACCTCGCCCGCACCGGCATCGACGCCCAGCAGGAGCAGGACCGGACCCGACGCGGCGACGAAAGGGACAACCTCTGGTCACCGGGCGACTCCGAGAGGGACCACGGCGCGCACGGCCGCGTCGACACCGACGCCCGCGACCACAGCGCCCAGCTGTGGGCCTCCCAGCACCACCGTCTGCTCGCCGCCGGCGGGGCGGCGGTCCTCGGTGCCGCGGCCGGTGCGGCGGCCCACGGGCGGCGGCCGCGGTGAGCGTTGCGGACCGTCCGTCCGCTCACCTCCCGCCGTCCGAGTCCCGGGGGCCCCGTTCCCGAGCCCGCTGCGGCCGTGTGTGCCGTCGGTGGCTGGTGTCGCAGAACGGGTACGCGCGGCTGCGCCGACAGGCGCACAGAGCCACCACCGGACGGTCGGACAGCCTCCGAGTGCCGTCCGGCAGGACCACCTCCACCGGTCCCTCGACCAGCAGAGGGCCACCCGGCACGACGACCACCCGGGTGGCGTAGCGGTCAGGACTCACGGACACCGCGCACCACCACCAGTTCCTCCTCGCGCTCGCCCGGCCGGATCAGTCCGAGCCGTTCGAACAGGGCGGCCCGGGCCGTCATGACCGGCCCGAAGGGCTGCCGTCGGCGCGCGGCCACCTCCGTGCGCAGGGCGGCCGCACGCAGGAGCGCCAGGGTGGCGGGTACGTCCGCGAGCGCCGACTGCACGACCAGCAGCACACCACCCTCGGTCAGCACCCGGGGAACAGTCCGGCAGATCCGGTCCAGGACCAGCCGTCCGTCCGGCCCCGCGTCCCAGGCCAGCGCGGCACCCCGACCACGAGCCGCCCTGTCAGGACGGGTGGGGAGGTACGGGGGGTTGGCGGTCACCAGGTCGAAGCGCTCACCGGGCAGCGGGGCCAGAAGGTCACCCCGGCGCACCCGGACCCGGACCCGGTGCAGCCGGGTGTTGCACCAGGCGGCGGCCACCGCCCTGGCGGACAGGTCCACCGCCGTGACGAGGGCCCCGCTGCGCGCCGCCGTGATCGCGACGGCCCCGGTCCCGGTACACAGGTCGAGTACCCGGCTGGAGCCGTCCAGCGGCTCCCGGCGCACACAGGCCGCCAGCAGTTCGGTGTCACCCTGGGGCGCGTAGACCCCGGGCGGGCGGATCAACAGCATGCCGGACGGTTGCCCGGCCCAGCCCGGTTCACACCTGCCCCACGGGGCACCGCAGCGGTGGGGCAGGGCGCCTCGGTCGCGACGGGCCGGGCACGCGCCGAGGCCGACCGTTCGACGTCACGTCCCCCGGTCCCCCCTGATGCCGACACCACCGAGGAGGGGGACGCTGGTGGCATGGACGGCAGCGGCGCGCCGGGCACGCACGGAACCCGACAGCCCGCACCGGGCGGCACGGCCCACCACCGGGCGCTGCCGCCGACGGTGGGCGTGGAGGAGGAGTACTTCGTCGTGGACCCCGCGAGCCGGGCCGTGGTGGCCGCCGGCCCGCGGCTGGCCGCCCGCGCCGCGGGCGTACTGGGGGACCTGGTTTCCGGCGAGTTCACGGACCTCCAGGTCGAGGTGCGGACGCCGCCGTGCGCCGCCATGGACGAGCTGTCCGCTCGGCTGGCCTGGTTGCGCCGCGAGCTCGCCGCCTGCGCCGAGGCCGAGGGCCTGGCGGTGTGCCCCAGCGCGACGCCCGTGCTCGGAGGCGGCGACGCGGCGCCGGTGGGCGACCACCCCCGGTACCGGGACGGGGTGGAGCTGTTCCGGACCATGATGGACGACTTCGCCGTCTGCGCCCTGCACGTGCACGTGTACCTGCCCGACCGCGAGGTGGCGGCCCTGGTCGGCAACCATCTGCGCCCGTGGCTGCCGCTGCTGGTGGAGATGAGCGCCAACTCACCCTTCCGCGCCGGGCGCGACACCGGTTACGCCAGCTGGCGCTCGGTGCTGCGGCTGCGCTTCCCGTCGCTCGGCCCGCCACCACGGGTCGAGTCGCTCGACGACTACCGGCGCGTCGCCGCCGCGATGGCGGAGGTCGGCGGGAGCTCCTTCGCCGAACTGCCGTTCTGGGACACCCGCCCGCACCCGCACCTGCCGACCTTGGAAGTCCGGTGCATGGACGTTCCGGCCGAGGCCGCCGATTCGGTGGCCCTCGCGGCCGTCGTGCGCGGTTTGGTGGTGACCTCCGCCCGGCTGGCGGAGCACGGCGACAAGGGCCCCCGCCTCGGCGGTGAGCTACTGCGCGGCGCGTACTGGTACGCGACCCGCGACGGCTGGCCGGGACAAGGCGCGGACGCACTGAGCGGGCACGTCCTGCCCGCCCCGGAGCGCGCACGGAGGCTGGTGGGGCACATCGGCACCGCGCTGGAGGACCTGGGGGACCTGGCACGGGTCACCGCCTTCGTCGACCGGCTGGCCGCCCGGGGCAGCGGTGCCCACCGCCAGCGTGCCGTACACCGGGCCGGCGGCCTGCCCGCGGTCGTGGACGACCTCGCGGACTGCATGACCACCCCGCCGGCCGTCCCGCCCGGGTCATCCGCACGGCGGACCGCCCGGGGGCGCGACCCCGGCGGGCGTGCCAGCGTGGAGGAATCCGGAAGGGCATGCGGACCCGCGCCCGCCCGCGCACGCCTGGAGAGGCCGATGGACGACACCCCGAAGCAGCACGGACGCCCGCCCGAGCACGCCGGGCGGGTGCGGCGCGACGGGTACGCCCGCCTGAACGCCGCCGACCTGGGCATCGACACCAGGGCACTGGCCGAGGACTTCACCCGGCTCGCGGACGCCTACCGGGACCTGCCGCCGGATCCGTACGCCCGTGGGACCCACCGCTTCCGCCGCTACTCGCACGCCGTCCACCTGCCCTGGTCCGGAGAGCTCTCCTACATCCCCGGGGTCCCCGACGAGGAGTTCGGCACCGTCACGGAGTACTGGCAGGACGAGCACAACCCCGAGTACCCCCGGGTGCGGCGCCGGCTGCCCGACATCCCGGAATCCCTGCACGGCAACCGGCTGCTCGACGCCCTCGTCCGCGCCGACCTCGACCGTGCCCTGTGGCTGGAGGACCTGCGCCGCGTCCCCGTCTACGTCGGCGTCCACCTGATCTCGCTCGGCGTCCACGACCGCGAGCAGGAGGCGGTCTCCTCGCCGAACTGCCTTCACCAGGACGGCGGTTCACCGGCCACCTTCACCTTCGCCCACCTGATCGGCCGCCGGAACGTCCAGGGCGGCGAGAACGTCATCGCCACGCCGGAGAGCGCCGGTCGGCAACCCGACGCACTGCCCCCGGAGGCGATCCACGACCGCTTCGTGCTGACCGAGCCACTGGACGGCTACGGCGTGCACGACCGGCGCGTCAGCCACTACGTCGGGCCGGTCCGCCTCGGCGACGACGGGAACGAAGGGCGCCGCGACATCCTCATCATCGGAATCGCCCCCTACACCCCCGGGCTTTGACACTGCCGCGAGAACGTTCGACCCCACGTCCTGAATCGTCGGTTGCCGCGCCCGGATGTGCCGACGCCCTGCTGTCCCGCAGCGCACTCCCACCGCTGGCGGGAGCTGCCCGAGCCACCACCGAACCCTCGCGCCGAAAGCCCCCGGGGGCCGGCGCCCGCACCCGGCGACGAATCCCGACGAGCTGACTTCCGGCCTCGGGGGCGAGCGGCACGTGACTCCGGGACTGGAATCGTGTCCTGGAGTCACGTGGCGGGCGCTGCTTCGGGCGCGCCCGCGGCCCGGACGAGGGTGGGCCGAGAGGCTGGGTTCAGGCCTGGGTGGGGCGGGTGAG
>NZ_JAFLNG010000425.1 GCF_017427025.1 Streptomyces sp. FH025 | reverse complement strand
CGCCTGGCTGCTCTCCGTCGCCTGCGGCCTCGCCGTCGCCAACGTCTACTACTCGCAACCGCTGCTCGACCTGATCGCCCGGGACTACGGCATCGCCCCGGCCACGATCGGCCTGGTCGGCACCCTCACCCAGACCGGCTACGCCCTCGGCCTCCTGCTGATCGTCCCGCTCGGCGACCGCGTCAACCGCCGCACCCTGATCACCGCCCAGCTCGGACTCTCCGTCCTCGCGCTCGCCGCCGTCGCGCTCGCTCCCTCCGCACCGCTGATGCTCGCCGCGATGGCCGCCGTCGGCGCCCTCGCGGTCGTCGCCCAGGTCGTGGTGGCCTACTCCGCCTCGCTCGCGGCGCCCGGCGACCAGGGCCGGGTGGTCGGCACCGTGACCAGCGGCATCGTGGTCGGCATCCTGCTCGCCCGCACCGTCGCCGGGACCATCGGCGACCTGGCCGGCTGGCGCGCCGTCTACGTCGTCTCGGCGATCGCGACCGGGGCCATGGCCCTCGCCGTCGCGGCCGCGCTCCCCTCCGAACACCACCGAACCCCAGCACGGACCGCCGAACGGACCGGCTACCTACGGCTGGTCGCCTCGGTGTTCACGCTCTTCGCCGAGGAGCGCGTGCTCCGCGTCCGGGCCGTCCTGGCACTGCTCACCTTCACCTCCATCACCGTCCTGCTCACCCCGATGGTGCTGCCGCTGGCCGCTCCTCCCTTCGACCTCAGCCACACCCAGATCGGCCTCTTCGGCCTGGCCGGTGCCGCCGGGGCCCTCGGCGCCGGGTACGCCGGCCGGCAGGCCGACCGCGGCAGGGCCGAACGCACGGCGGGCATCGGCCTGTCGGCCATGCTGATCGGCTGGATCCCGGCCGCGCTGCTGCCGCACTCGCTGTGGTGGCTGGTGCTCGCCATGGTCGTGATCGACTACGGCCTCCAGTCCGTGCACGTGATCAACCAGCACCTCCTCTACCAGGTCCGCCCCGAGGCCCAGAGCCGCCTGACCGCGGGCTACATGCTGCTCTACTCCGCCGGCTGCGGAGCCGGCGCGATCCTCTCCACCGTCGTCTACGACCACGGCGGCTGGACGGCCGTCTGCCTGCTCGGTGCCGCCACCAGCCTGGCCGCGCTCGGCTACTGGCGGCTCGCGACCAGGCACTGACCGCCGGTCACAGCGTGAACAGCGGCGCGTCCGTCGTCGGCGGCACCGGCTCCAGGACGTCGCGCAGGGCCCGGATGCCCTTCCGCCAGGCCGGGCCGCTCCCGCTCTCGTCCCACAGCTCGGCGAGGCCCGACTCCTCCGCCACCACCCGGTCGAGCGCGCCCACCGCGAGCGGGCGCAGCTCGGCGGGCAGCGGGGGTATCGGCTCGTCCGGGCCGTAGGCGGTCGTCACCGCCGCGCCGCCCGGGCACTGCGCGGCGACCAGCGCGGCGGCGGCCACGGCCTCCACGCCCTCGTCGTCGTCCAGGTACTCCGGGTTCCGGGCGGCGCGCTCCAGCGCCGCCCGGATCAGCCCGACCCGCTCGACCGGCTCGACGTCGTCGAGGCCGCCAGCGAAGTCCGCCGCGGTGTCGTTGTCGAAGTGCCCGATGTCCCAGGTCCCCATGCGAAGTCCTCCCAGTCCTTCCGTGTTCGTGTGCGATGAATGCTGGCATGCCCGGCTGACAATTCGACCCGACGTCAGTTCCCGGCAAAATCGCTGGCCGACCGGTGGGCGGACCGGCAGGATGCCTCCATGATCGACAGGGGCCTGGACGGGGACGGGTACATCGCGCGGGAGGGCTCGCTGGCCCGGGTGTCGGCGGAGTTCGCGCCGGTGGTCGACGCCGCCCGCGAGCGGATCGCCGCCGCCTTCGGCCCCGCCGTGCTGCACGGCGCCTACCTCTACGGCAGCGTCCCGCGCGGCACCGCGATCCCGGGCGTCTCCGACCTCGACCTGCTGCTCGCCCTGCACCGTCCGCCCACGCCGGCCGACCGCGCCGCGGCGGACGCCCTGGAGGCCGCGCTGGACTCGGCCTTCCCTCAGGTCGACGGCGTCGGCGTGCTCCTGTTCGACACCGGCACGCTGCTGAGCGAGCTGGAGCGCCACGACCTGGGCTGGTTCGTCGCCTGCCTGTGCACCCCGCTGCTCGGCGAGGACCTCGCCGAGCGGCTCCCCCGCTACCGCCCGTCCTCCCTGCTCGCCCGCGAGACCAACGGCGACCTCGCGCTCGCCCTCCCCGGGTGGCGCGAACGGCTGGCGACGGCCGGTTCGGACACCGAGCTGCGGGCGCTCAGCCGCGCGGTCTCCCGCCGGCTCGTCCGCACCGCCTTCACCCTGGTCATGCCCCGCTGGAACGGCTGGACCAGCGACCTCACCGCCTCCGCCGAGGCCTTCGCCGCGTACTACCCCGAGCGCGCCGCGCAGCTGCGCCTCGCCGCCGCCGTCGCCCGCACCCCCACCACCGACCGCGCCACCCTGACCGCCCTCATCACCGACCTCGGCCCCTGGCTCGCCGCCGAGTACACCGCCGTCCACGGCGAGAAGGCCCCGCGCCCGTGACCGGCCTGGCCCCCGAGCACCCCTTCGTCCGCGAGGTCCTCCCCGAGCTCGCCCACGAGCTGATCACCCTCCTGGAGGAGGAGGGCGAGCGCGACCTGGCCGTCCGCGCCCGGGACCTGCGGCTGGTCGCCGAGTGCGGCTGCGGCGACGACTCCTGCCAGAGCTTCTACACGGCGGCACGCCCCGCGGACGAGCCCTACGGCCCGGACCACCGCTGCGTACCGCTGCTCCCCGAGCGGGGCGAGCTCATCCTGGACGTGGCGGACGGCCGGATCGTGTACGTCGAGGTGCTCCACCGCAGGCCCCTGCGCGTCCACCGGCCCTGAACCGGCGGCCCCTCAGGGGCCTCGTCCCCGCCCGGTGGACGCGCGCTTCGCCTCAGTCGACGCAGGGGATCCCGCCCGCCTTCACGGCCGGCCCCTGCATGGGCAGGGCGGCGGCGGGGTCGGTGGCGCCGTCGGCCGGGGCCGTGCCGGCGGCGGAGGGCGTGGCCGGTGCGGCGGTCGGGGTGCGGGAGGCCGCGAGGGTGACGACGACCCGGCCCGCGCCGACTCCGGACGCCGGGGTCGCGGTGACGCCGTAACGGGCGGCGATCTGCTGGGCGTCGGCCTTGGCGCCGCTGCCGTAGGTGACCGTGGTGGCTCGGGTCCGCGCGGGCGCGTCGCCGATCCGGCCCGCCTGGTAGCCGAGTTCGGCCAGCGCCTTGGACTCGGTGGCGGCCGCGCCCGCGCCCGCCGCGGCGTTGACGTCGACCACCGACCTGGGCGTGGCGCCGGGCGAGGGCGCGCCGGTCGGTGCGGCCGACTCGCTCGGGGCCTCGCCGGGGGTCGAGGCCGGGGCGGCGGGCGCCGGTTCGTGGTTGAACAGCTGTCGGACGATCTTCTTGATCAGGTCCTGGTTGACGGTGTTGACCTCCTGCCCGCCGACGGTCTTGAACCCGGCGATCGGCAGCGTGTTGAACTCGACGTTGCCGCCCGTCAGGTTGGGCGCCTGCTGGGCGAAGTCGAGGACGTTCCACTCGTTGTCGATGACCACGTCCTTCTTCACCACCCCGAACAGCTTCTGCATCTGCCCGAAGTCGTTGAGGATGCCCTGCTGCTTGAGCCGGTACTCGACGGAGGAGATGAAGGCCTGCTGCCGGTGGGTGCGGTCGAGGTCGCCGTTGGTGAGGTGGTGGCGCTGGCGGACGAAGGACAGCGCCTGGGCGGCGTTGAGGGAGCTGATCCCGGCGGGCAGCTTGAGGCCGGTGCCGCCGCCCTCGTGGGTGGCGGTGCGGGCGACGATCGGATCGTCGACCGGGTGGTTGAGGCAGACCTGGATCGGTTCCACGGCCTTGGCGATGTCGTAGAACCCGATCAGGTTGACCTCCGCGAAGTGGTCGATCGGCACGTCCAGGAGGCTCTGCACGGTCTGGATGGTGGCCGAGCGGCCCGCCTCGCGGCTCTGCCGCTCCAGCTCCGCCTTGGAGAGGCCCTTGCCGGCGAGCTTCGCCTCCGCGGCCTCCTTGGCGATGCCGTAGGCCTCCTTGATCTTGTGCATCCTGCCGTCGGCCCCGACGGTCTGCACGTAGTCGTCGCGCGGGACGGACAGCGCGCTGACCTTGCCGCCGTTGGCCGGGATGTGCAGCACGATCAGGGCGTTGGTGTTGTACCCGCCGATCTCGCTGGAGCCCGCGTGCAGTTCGTCCTCGACGACCTGCTTGGGCAGGTCGTTGCCGTCCATGTCCTTGCGGCTGTCGAGGCCGATCAGCAGCAGGTTGACGGACTTGTCCAGGTGCGCCGGGGCGTTCTTCTTGGCCTCGCTCAGCGCGCCGGACTTGATCATGCCGTCGTCGAGGCTGCGGTACTCGTACCAGGTGAAGCCGCTGGCCCCGAGCACCGCGACCGAGACGGTGCAGGCCAGGGTGCGGCCGGCCACGATCAGCGGGGCGGCGGCGCGGCGCTGGGCGCGGCCGCGGGGGCGAGGGCGGTGTCCGCGTTCAGCCACGGCGGCTCCTTCCGCCCGGGGCGCCCGCTCGCTCGCGTCGTCGCCGGTCGAGCACGGCCCGGACCGCGGTGACCAGCAGCGCCGCAGCCACGGCGGCCGCCATCACCGGGAACGCCGCGACCACCCAGCGCACCGCGCCGGTGCCGAGGCCCTTGCCCTGGTACTTGTCGGGGTTCGACAGGTAGTCGACGCCGGCGGCCGTGAGCAGCACCACGACCGGGGCGGCGGTGACCACCCACCACCGGCCGGTCCGGCTGCACAGCGCGGCCGCGCCCGCGGTGCCGAGCACCGCGCCGATCGTGAAGAGGACGCCGACGCCTGGCCCGCCCAGTTCGTCCGCGATCCCGCCGAGCACCGGCAGCCCGACGGCCGTGAGCGCCACCAGCGGACCGGTGCGCCGCCGGGCCTGCTGCCTGCGGCGCGAGGACCCGGCTCGCGAGGACCCGGCCCGCGGGGACCCGGCCCGCGGCGCGCGGGCCTCCCGGGCCCCGCCCGGACCTCCCGGCCCTCCGCCGGCGGCCGCACGGGAGCGCTGGGCCGGCACACCGCGGTCCTCGGTGCGCGGCCCCGCGTCCTGGTACGGCGTTCTCGCCCGCTGACCGGCCATGCGCACTTCCCTCGATCGTTACGGCTGCGGCGGCGTGACCACGCCACCGCACGCGCCGGGACGTCACCGTCCTGCGGCGCTTCCCAATTTCTACAGGCCTGTAGAGGATGGGCTGGAGCATACAAATCCATTTCAGCAAAGTCACCCGCCGCCTTCCGGCAGGGGCGGACCGCCCGGCGGGCCGTCGTTAGGATGACCATGATCCCCGCCACGTCGGCACACCATCAGGAACGCATCAGAGGAGCAGAGCGTCACCATGTTTGAGAGTCTGAAGAACCTCGCGGACAAGGCCACCGACCTCGCCCGTGAGCACAGCGACGTGCTCGGGCAGGGCCTGGAGAAGGTCGGCGACGCGATCGACGACCGCACGGATCGCAAGTACAGCGGGCAGATCGACACCGGCGTCGAGAAGGCGAAGGACTTCCTGCGCAACCTCGACGGGGACCAGAAGCCCGCCGAGTAGGCCGGCCGTAGGGCACGATCGGCCATACGTCGATCGAACGAAGGTACGGGCGGACGGGGAGGGCCGGCAGCGGTGAGCGAAGAGCAGAAGAGGTCCCGCTGGGGGCGCTGGATCGTGATCGGCGTGCTGGCCGCCGCCGGGTGGGGCATCGTCCGCGGGGGCGGCCACGACACCACGGCCGCCTCCCCGTCCGCCCCCGGGGCGTCCGCCACGCAGTCCGCGGCCGACGCCCCGTCCGGCGGCGGCACCCCGTCCGCCGCGCCGTCCAAGCCCTCCGGCCGTTACGACCCGGCCGACTACGCGGATCCGGTGCGCCGGTACGCCGCCGAGGCCGGCGTGAACCCGCAGCTGCTGATGGCGATCCTCTACAACGAGTCGTACAAGCCGCACGACCCGGACCTCGAACGGGCCTGGCAGCGCACGAAGCCCGACGCCTCCTTCGGCATCGCCAACATGCACCGGGCCGCCTTCGACGACACCAAACCGGGCCGCCCCTTCGCCTCCCGCCAGTGGGAGGAGCTGCCGGACGACCGCGACCTGGCCATCCAGGCCGCCGCCTGGCACCTGCGCGACCTCGCCGGGCAGCTCCCCGTCCGCCCGGGCGCCCCGCTGACCAAGGACGAACTGCTCGCCCTCGGCTACAACGCGGGCGCGGGCAACATGCTGGCCTTCGCCCGGGGCGTCAAGATCGGCCCGCAGGCGCAGTCCTACCTGGACCGCCTCCACGACAACTGGGCGAAGTCCGGCGAGGCCGTGAAGTAGCCCCCGCGAGCCGGGGTTCAGCACTGGGTGCGACGGCGCAGCCAGAGACCGGTGGCGACCAGCAGGACGGCCGTGACGGCGGTGCCGATGGCGGCCCAGGCGGTCGTGGCGTCGGTGGTCTCGTGCACGCGGGCCGCCCTGCCGACCGCCGCCGCAGGGGTGGAGGCGAGCGCGGGGGTGGGCGCGGACTCCGTGCCCAGGGCCAGCGGCGCCGCGTCGCCGGGCACGGCGGTCTCGACGTCCAGCTCGCGTTCACCGTGCCCCGGGGCGGGGAACGCGCAGTCGACGGTGATCCGCCAGTGCCCGGCCGGGAGGAGTTCTCTGGTGGTGTACACCCCCGGTCGGCCCGGGACGGCGACCAGGCGCCAGGGGCCGACGGTACGGCCGTCGGCGGCGGTCGCGGAGAGCGTGCCGGTGAAGTCCCCGGTGACCGGGTCGTGGTCGCTCTCCCAG
>NZ_JAFLNG010000424.1 GCF_017427025.1 Streptomyces sp. FH025 | reverse complement strand
GGGGTGAGCAGCTTCGGCGTCGGCGGCACCAACGCCCACGTCGTCCTGGAGGAGCCCCCGCCGTCGGGCACCGCTCCCGGACGGCGCCCAACAACGCTCCGGGACGCGGGCTACCGGCCCCGCCGGATTTGGCCCGAGCCCGCCACCGGCACCGGCACCACCGACAGCGTCGGCACAACCGAGCCCGCCGGGGCGCAGCTGGAGTTCCGGCGGAGCAGCTGGGCCCAGTGGCCCGGGCACCCCGGCGCCGAGGCCCCCCGCTGGGCGCGCGTCGTCCTGATGGCCGAGCAAGACCACACGGGCCGAAGGCTGTTCGACCTGCTGTCCGCGGCGGTCCCCGAGGGCACCCCGGTGGTGTGGGCGCCGGACAGCCTCGCCGAGGCGCCGCAGGGCAGGGCGTTGGTGGTGTGCGGGTACGCGCTCGGCGCCGGCTCCCAGCCCGCGCGGCGTGCCTACGACGCCCTGGCGGCGTTGGCCGCCAGCACCGCAGGCTGGCCCGCGGCCTGCGGCGTGGACGTCGTGGCGCTCACCCGGCGCGCGCACCCGGTGCTCGGCACCGAGGGCGGCGACCCCCGGGCGGCCACGCTCACGGGCCTGGCCCGGGCGCTGTCGATGGACGTGCCCGCGCTCCGTGTTCGCACCCTCGACCTGGAGGGCACTCAGCCCTGGGCGCTGGCCGAAGCGGTGCGCCGCAGCGTGGACTGGGCCGCCGAGCCCGTGCTCGCTCTGCGCGGCCGACGCTGGTGGAGCCCCACCTACACGCCGATGCCCGAGCCCGAGCCCGAGCCCGGCACGGGCGGCGGCGTGTCGGTCGTCGTGGGTGTCGGGCAGATCGGCACGGCCGCCGCCCGTCTCCTGGCCGCCACCGGCGGCACGCTGGTGCTCGCGGCCCGGCCCGGCCCCGGCCTGCGCAACGCCCACCGCCTGGCCGACGACCTCGCCGCTCAGCCGGCCCGCATCGTCGTGCGGGAGTGCGACGCCGCCGACCCGCGTGCCCTCACGGCCCTCATCGCGCACGTCACCCGTGACCTGGGCCGGATCGAGCGGATCGTCATGGCTGCCGGAATCTCCGGCGAGGCCGCCTACCAGGACAGCACCCATCTGCCGCAGTGGGCAGACGAGCAGCACTTCGTCCTCAAGATCGACACCGCCGCGACGCTGCGCGCCGCGGCCGCCAGCCACCATGTGCGGCGCGTCGTGCTGATGTCCTCCCTCGCCGGGGTGCTCGGCGCGATCGGCCTGCCGGCCTACAGCGCGGCCTCGGCGGCAACCGACAGCCACGCCCTGCACGCCGAGCACGCCCATACCAGCTGGCTGAGCATCGGTTGGGACGCCTGGCAGCACCACGACACCGCCGCCTCGGCCCACGAACAGCGCATGGTGCAGGGCGGCCTCACCCCGCAGGAAGCCGAACAGGCCCTCTCCCGTCTGATCCTGTCCGGCCAGACCGGCCACGTCCTCGTCGTCAAGGGCGCGCGCTTCCCCGACCGCTACGAGCGGTACGTGCGCGCCCCGCTGGACACCGTCCACTCCCCCGAGCCGCCGGTGCCGGCCGACAGGCCGCAGGCCGACCTGCTCTCGACCCTGCTGGACGCGTGGCGCAGCTGCCTGGCCGACCCCGAACTGGGCCCGGACGACGACCTCGCCGCGCGCGGCGCCGACTCCCTCACCGCGATCGACGTCCTCGCCCGGGTCGGCGCCCAGCTCCACCGCGCTCTGCCCACCGAGCTGTACTTCGCCGCTTCCTCGGTACGGGACCTTGCCGCCGCGATCGACGCGACCACGACCACCGGCCAGCCGCCGCACGTCACTGCGGTCCGGCGCTGGGGCCAGGGCGGCCGGTCGACGCTGTGGTGCATGCATCCGATCAGCGGATCTGCCGACGCCTTCGCCGCCCTGGCCGCCCAACTCGGCGACAGCCACCAAGTCTTCGCTCTGTCTGGCCCGCCCCTGTCCGACGTCACCGGCCAGACCTCGATCGAGGACCTGGCACGCCACCATCACGAGCAGCTCACCGCCAGCGCGCCGCGCCCCGACATCGTCCTCGGCTTCTCCTTCGGCGCTCACCTGGCCCTGGCCGTCGCACAACACGTGCACGGCACCACCGGGCACGCCCCCACCGTGGTCGTCCTCGACATGCCCGCGCCCGCAGGCCCCGGCCCCCGCAGCATCACCCAAGTCCCCGCTGCCGAGATCGTGGCCGCCATCACCAGCCACCGGGCCCGCGAAGCCGGTCAGCGCCTCCTCGTGGACCCGTACAGCCTGCGTCACGATCCTCCCGAGCAGGCCATGGCCGACCTGCTGGACGACCTTCGCGCCCAGCAGGTCGTGCCCGAGTCCTTCACCGCCGAACTCGCCGCCCGCCTCGCCGCCGGCTACCGCCACCGCCTTGCCGCCGCCGAGTGCTACCGGCCCCGCCCCTACCCGGGCCGCATCGTGGTGGTGCGCGCCGCCGAGGCCGAGTACGACGAGTCGCTGCTCGCGGGTGTCCTGCCCGCTCCTGGTGACGACCCGTCCTGGGGCTGGGCCGCCCTCGCGCAGCACGGCCACGCCGTCCACATCCTCGACGCCCACCACACGACGCTCCTCCAGCATCCGAGCGTGACCGAGATCGCCGGCATCGTCCACCAGACCGCACGTCCGGAAGGACCATCGACATGACGCTCCGAGCCGTCTGGGCGCCCACCGGCGCCGCCACCGCCGCCCGTACGGCCGGCTGGGCGGACCTGCTCTCCGCCGACCAGGCCGACGACGCCCCGTTGCTCCTCAACGCTGCCCTCGCCGCCCGCCACCACGACGGCCCGACCGTCGCCTACTGGTCCGACCCCGCCTGGCAGGCCGCCCTCGACACCACCCCGACCGTTCTCACGGCCACCGCCCGCGAGCTGCGCATCGAGTTGCCCCCGGTCTGGCGCGCGGAACTTCACTTCGCCTGGGACGGCGCCAGCCTGCTGATCTCCTCCGACCTGCGCACGCTCGCCTGGGCCGTCGGCGCCCGCACGCCCGACCCGGACGGCGCCGCCGCGTTCCTCAGCGGCGACCGCTGGACCCGCGGTCTCCTTCCTTCTCTCTACCGGGGCGTCCTCACCCTGCAACCCGGCCACACGGCCGTGATCCGTCCCGACAGGACGATCCGCGCCGAGGCGACCTGGGCCCCGCACCGCGACCCCGCCTTCGCTTCGCAGCCGCTGGAGGTCAGCACCGTCCAGCTGCGCGACCGTCTCGACGACCTCGCCGACCGCATCCTCACCCGGCACCGCCGTGTCGCCTGCCTGTTCAGTGGCGGCCTGGACTCCACCCTCGTCGCAGCCGCCCTGCTGCGCCGCGCGCCCGAGCGCGTGGTCCTGCTCAACGTCGGCAGCGACCTCGGAACGCCGGCCGAGGAGCGGTTGCGGGAGCGGTTCCTGCGCCAGTACGGGGCCATGAGCGAGCCGGTCGACCTGCCTGCCAAACCCGGCCTGGTCGCCGCCCTGCGCGACGTCAACGCCATGACCGCCATGCCCACCGGGTCGCCCTTCGCGGCCGCTTTCGAGGAGATCGTCGCCGTCGCCCACACCGACTTCGACTGCGACGCGATCGCCACCGGCGACGGCGGCGACGAGGTCTTCGCCGAACGCGACGAACTCCTGGTCGACCTGCTCGCCCGTCACCCGCAGGCCCTGCCTGCGGCCCTCGGCCACCACGCGCTGCGCAGCCAGCAACGGGGCCTGGAGGCCTTGAAACGCGCTCACCGCACCCTGCGCTACCTGCGCGGACACGCCCCGGCGCCCGGCCACACGGCCGACGTCCTCGACACACTGCTCGGTGACGCGCTCGCCGAGCACGTCGTCTCCGCCCGGGCCCGCGCCCTGCATGCGGACCGCGAGCGGTGGCTCGAGGGCTGGACGTGGTCCGCGCTGGGCTCGGTGCGCCGAGCGGCGTCCGTGCCGGAGTGGGAGCCCGCCAGCACGCAGGCGCCCGGCATGGCCGTCCTCAGCCCCCTGGTGGACTCCCAGCTCATCGCCCCCGCCCTCGCGCTGCGTCGCACGGCCCTCCAGCCCTCGGTCGCCGGCTTCCAGCCGAAGTGGCTGCTGCGGCAGGCGGCCCTGGCCTGGCTGGACCCGCGCATCGCGCTCCACCCGAAGATCGGCAGCGCCGACGGGACGATCCTTCAGGCCGTGCGCACCGACGAGCACGGCGACCTGCTCGATCTGCTCAGCTCCACCACCGCGCAGCACATCGGCCTGCGCCTGCCGCCCGAGGCCGAACGCCCCGACCACCCGCTGTGGCACGGCGAGGAGTGGATTCGTCCCGCCGCCCTGACCGCGTGGCTCGACCAGCCCGCGCCCTGCCCTCACCAGCCTTCCGTCACCCTGAGCAGCCCGCCGGTCCCGCCCGCCATGGAGCGCCCGCCGCTGCCCGCCGCGCGGCACCGGCGCCGCGCCGCCCGCTGGAACGTCGTCGTGCTGGCAGCGCTCAACATCGCCCACCAGCTGCGCCCCGGCAGGTCGATTCCGCCTGCCCGGGCGACCGCCGCCGATCCGGACCTCGGCGAGACGCTCACCGACCTGGCCCGCCGGGCCTGCGCGGTCCCGCTCGTCAGCGGCGCCTCCCAGCCCATGAGCCAGGCGGTCGCCCACTTCCTGCAGCTGCGCGGGCGCTGTGCGACAGCGGTGTACGGCGTGCAGGAGGGACGCCCCGGGCCCCGGTACTGGGTGGAGACCTCCACGGCCCACGTGGACGTCCACGGCGCGGAAACGCCCCTCACCCCGGCCCCTGATGTGACTGTCACTCATATGTCGAACTCCCGTCCGGCAACACGACGTTAGGGCAGACCGGGCCGCTCGCTCGCGTACCATGCGGGCCAGCGGCCCGGCCCGTCGGCACCGACCGAAGCGCGACCCGGCCGCCGTCACGGCGAGAACACACCGCACCCGGAGGACCCCCGTGCTCAACCCCAGCGAGATCGACGCGCTCTTCGACCCGGACCTGCCCGAGCCGTCCTTCTGGGAGCAGCAGTACCCCGCCCGCCAGCTGTCTGTCGGCGCGGAGGTCACCCGGTTCTGCCCCAGCCCCACCGGCCACGCGCACATCGGTGGCATCCACGTCGCCGCGATCGACGCGGCCATCGCCCGTCAGAGCGGCGGCGTGTACTTCGTGCGCATCGAGGACACCGACCAGGCTCGCGAGGTCGAAGGGGCCGTCGAGCGTTTCGACCGCGCTTTCCGCCACTTCGGCGTCGCCTCGGACGAGACCGACGCCACCGGCCTCTACGGGCCCTACACCCAGTCCCGGCGCGCCCGCATCTACCAGACCTACGTCCGCGAGCTGATGCGTCAGGGCCGGGCCTACCCGTGCTTCGCCACGAAGGACGAGCTGGAGGCGCTGCGCGCCGACCAGCTCGCCAAGAAGGTGCCCAGTGGCTACTACGGCCAGTGGGCTCCGTGGCGTGATGCCGACGATGACGCGGTCCGCGAACGGCTCGCCGCCGGTGTCCCGTACGTCGTGCGGTTCCGCTCCCCGGGCACCGGCGAACGCACCACCTTTCACGACCGCATCCGCGGCACCATCGAGATGGACGACAACCGCGCCGACACCGTCATCCTCAAGGCATCCAACACCGAGCCGCGACTTCCCACCTACCACCTCGCCCACGCCGTGGACGACCACCTGATGGGCGTCACCATCGTGATCCGCGGCGACGAATGGCTCTCCTCCGTCCCCGTCCACCACCAGCTCTTCGACGCCCTCGGCTTCCCCCGCATCCCCTACGCCCACATCGGGCCCCTGATGAAGCAGGAGGGCAAGACGCGCCGCAAGCTCTCCAAGCGCAAGGACCCCGAGGCGGACGTTGAGTACTACGCTCAGGCCGGCTACCCGACAGAGGCCGTCCTGTACTACCTTCGCGGCCTGGCCAACGGCCGGCTCGCCGAGATGCCTTTGAACCAGGCCTTGCGCGAGCCCCTTCGTCTGGAGGAGTGCGGGGTGACAGGCGCGCTGGTCGACCTCGCGAAGCTGGAGGACATCTGCGCCGACCACGTCGCTGCCCTGCCCGGCCCCGCCATCCTGGAGCGCGTCAAGGAGTGGGCCAAGACCTACGACCTGCCGCTCACCGGGGTATTGGAGGCGGAGGAGGACCTGGCGCTGCGGGCCCTCTCGGTGGAGCGCGACGGATTCGACAACCCGCGCAAGGACCTCCGCAAGTGGGCCGACTTCCGCACCCACTACGGCTTCTTCTTCCAGCAGCTCTTCGCCACCGTCACCGATCCCGCCGACCCGCGGTTCGGCGGTCTGGCTCCGGACGTGGTCCAGGACCTCAGCCGGCGCCTGCTCGACCGCTACCAGTCCCTCGAGGGCGGTGACGCCTGGTTCGACCAGATCCGCGCCGTCGCCGCCGAGCTGAACTTCGCTGTCAGCGCCAGGACTTACAGGCAGAACCCCGGCCTGTACACGGGCTCCATCAAGGAGGCCTCGCAGGTCATCCGCGTACTGCTCACCGGATCGACCCGCAGCCCCGCCCTGCACCTGGTGGCGACGACGCTCGGAGAGGCCGAGGTACGGCGGCGGCTGAACGCCGTGCGGACGGCCTGACCACAGGCTGGGACGTCGAAGGGGCGGACACACATCGCGTGTCCGCCCCTTCGACGTACGTGGTAGCGGGGACAGGATTTGAACCTGCGACCTCTGGGTTATGAGCCCAGCGAGCTACCGAGCTGCTCCACCCCGCGTCGGCAACTCCGACTGTACGGCACCGGCCAGTGATCACAAACTCAGTTCCCTGACGACCACAGCTGGCTGGTTCGGTGGGCGAGCTGCCCAGTGAGGGCTGGGGAGGGCTGCGGGATCTCGCCGAAGTC
>NZ_JAFLNG010000423.1 GCF_017427025.1 Streptomyces sp. FH025 | reverse complement strand
GCTCATCGCCCGGGGCGTCGGCCGCGGCACCACCGTCACCCTGCTCACCGGCAACACCCCCGAGGCGCTCACCGCCCGCTACGCGGCCACCCTCGCGGGCGCCCGGGTGGTGAGCCTGTACGACGGCATGAGCGTGCCGGTCCTGGCCGAGATCGTGGCGAGCGTCGACACCACCGTCCTCCTCGTGGACGCCGAACGCTTCGATGCCGCCGCCGAGTTGCTGCCGCTGATCGACGTGCCGACCGTCCTCACCCTGGGCCCGGGCCCGGAGTCGATCGGCGCCGATGTGATCGCCGCCTCCGCGCACCGCCCGGCCGAGCCGCCGGCCGTCCGTCTCGGACCGGACGACGACCTGGGCATCCGCCACACCGGCGGCACCACCGGGATCCCCAAGGGCATCCTCGGCCTGCACGGCCCTTACCGGACCATCTTCGACGTCGCGTTCTTCGCCGGCGCCCCGGGCGAGCCGCCCCGCTTCCTCGCGGCCACCGCGCTCGCCCATCTCGCCGGGATCATGGCCGACCTGGCGCTCTACCACGGCGGTCTGGTGGTCCTCCAGCGCACCTTCGAGCCCGGCGAGGTGCTGGCCGCGATCGAACGCGAGCGCATCACCGACCTCTGGGTGCTGCCGCCGCTGCTCCACCGGCTGCTCGACCACCCGGCGATCAGCCGCACCGACGTGTCCAGCCTGCGGAAGATCCTCTACGGCGGCAGCGCCTCCTCGCCGACCCGGGTGCGCGAGGCGCTCAAGGTCTTCGGGCCGGTCCTGATCGGCGTCTACGGGATGTCGGAGGCGCAGCTGATCTCCGCGCTCCCCTCGGAGGAGCACGACCGGATCGGCCACGGCGGCCAGGTCTCGGTCGGCCGGCCCGCCGACGGCGTCGAGGTGGAGATCCGGGACGTCGACGGCACCGTGCTGCCGACCGGGGAGCAGGGCGAGGTCCACGTCCGCTCCGCCAGCCTCATGGCCGGGTACTGGAAGCAGCCCGACCTCACCGCCCAGGTGCTGCAGGACGGTTGGCTGAACACCGGCGACGTCGGCTACTTCGACGAGGACGGCTACCTCTACCTGGCGGACCGGGCCAAGGACCTGATCATCGTGGTCGGCGGGCACGTCTACCCGTCCGAGGTGGAGGACCTGCTCGTCTCCCACCCGGCGATCGCCCAGTGCGCCGTCTTCGGGGTGCGCGACGCTCAGCAGGCGGAGCACGTCCACGTCGCCGTCGTCCCGGCGCCGGGGCAGCGGCCGGAGCTGGACGAGATCCAGGCGTTCGTCACGGCCCGCAAGGGGCGGATCTACGCGCCGGAGGTCCTGCACCTGGTGGACGAGATCCCGCTGACGGCGGTCGGCAAGCCGGACAAGAAGCGGCTGCGCCAGTCCGTGGCCGGCTGAAGGGCCGGTCGGGACGGCGGACACCGAACCCCCACCGAAACCGGCGCGGATCCCCACCCGGTTTCACTCCCAAGCGGGGTTTGGCTCAACGAACCACGGCCCGGCTGCCGAGAAGCCAACGGGGGTGGCGGCGCTGAGGGCCGTCACCCCTTCCTCGTTCCTCAGGCGCTCTCCAGGCAGCAGTCCACGAAGTCCCGGACGACGGGGTTGCCGTCGTCCTCCGGTGCCCAGGCGACCCCGATCCGGCTGGGGGTGACGCCGCTGACGGGCCGGTAGGTGATGCCGGGCCGGGCGTAGAAGCGGGCGGTGGACTCCGGGGCGAGGGCGATGCCGTAGCCGTTGACGATGGCGCTGAGCCAGTCGTCCGGCTGGTCGACGACGGCGCCGATGCGGACGGGGTGTCCCTCGCGCTCGTCGGCGGCGAGCCAGTAGTCCCGCCAGCGGCCGGTCTCGGCGGGGGCGGCGACGAAGGGCTCGTCCCACAGCTCCCGGAAGGCGATCTCCGCGCGGTCGGCCAGCGGGTGCGCCGAGGGCAGCGCGACCCAGCGGGGCTCGGTGGACAGTTCGGCCACCCGCAACCGCTCCTGCCCGGGGAAGGGCAGCCGCAGCAGGGCGGCGTCGACCTCCCCGGTGCCGAGGCCGGCCGTCGGATCGGACCACGTGGCGTGCCGCATGTCGACCCGCCAGCCCGGGCGGCGGCGGGCGAACCCGGCCACGATGCGCGGGGTCGCCTCGTTGGCCGCACTGGCCAGGAAGCCGACCCGCAGCACCCGCTCGGCCCGGCTCGCCGTACGCCTGGTCTCGCGCAGCGCCGCGTCCCAGTCCGCCAGCAGCCCCGGCGCCCGCGCCGCCAGGGCGCGGCCCGCCGCGGTGAGCGTCATCCCGGCCCGGGACCGTACGAACAGGGGCGTGCCGAGCCGCTTCTCCAGCTGCCGGATCTGCTTGGTGAGCGCGGGCTGGGAGACGAAGAGCCGCTCCGCCGCGCGGGTCAGGCTGCCGTCCTCCGCGACGGCGGCGAAGGTGCGCAGCAGCCGGGTGTCCACATCCATTCCATCAGGTTATGGAAGCAGGTATTGGACGCAAGTCAGGGGTCCTGAGGAGGCTGGATCCACCGGGACCGCTACGGAGAGAAGGAACCCATGTCCACCGCCTACGTGATCGTGACCGTCCTCGCTATCGCCGCCAACGCGGCGATAGCCGCGGCGGACTTCGCCGGAGCCCGGTTCGTTCTGGCCAACTCCGCCGAGGTGAACGTCGCGCCGCGCTGGATCCCGCCGCTCGCCGCGCTGAAGACGGCCGGGGCCGTCGGCCTGCTGGTCGGCCTGGTCGCCTTCCCGCCGCTCGGCGTCGCCGCCGCGGTGGGCCTGGTGCTCTTCTACGTGGGCGCCGTGATCACCCACGTCCGCGCCCGGGTCCTCCACAACATCTACTTCCCGGGCGCCTACCTCGCGCTGGCCGTCGCCTCGCTCGCCCTCGCGGCCGCCGCCCGCTGAGCCGGCCCCGACTCCCGTTCCAGCAGGGCCAGGGCGTCCGCCGCGGCCGGGTCCGGGCCGGGGGTGTAGAGCTCCAACCGGTGGTCCGGCCGGTCGGGTTGGAGCCACACCTGGTACGTCACCTCCAACGGCCCGACCACGGGGTGGTCCAGCACCCGGCTGCCGAAGGTGCACTCCCGGACGTTCCCGCCGGCCCACCAGCCGGCGAACTCCGGGCTCTTCATGCTGAGTTCGCCGATCAGCTCGGCCAGCGCGCGGTCCTCCCCGTACCGGCCGGCGACGAGCCGCAGATAGCCGACGTGGGTGCGGGCGTAGTGCTCCCAGTCCCGTTCGAGCTCGCGGGTGTGCGGGTCCAGGAACAGCATCCGGCTCATCGACGGCCGGGTGGCCGGGTCGGCCGGTGCCTCGTACGGCAGGTGGCCGGCGAGCAGCGCGTGGCCGAGCGGGTTCCAGGCCAGCACGTCGTTGCGCCGCCCGAGCAGCAGCGCGGGCAGGTGGTGCAGCGCTTCGAGGAGCTGCACCGAGCGCGGGTGCGGCTGCTCGGACGGGGGCCGGCGCCGGACGGCCCGGGGCGGGCGGCGGGCGAGGTCGTACAGGTGGGCGCGCTGGGTGGCGTCCAGCCGCAGGACGCGGGCGATCGCGTCCAGCACCTGGTCCGAGGCGTTGGTGCTGCGGCCCTGTTCCAGCCGGGTGTAGTAGGCGAGGCTGATGCCCGCCAGCCCGGCCAGCTCCTCCCGGCGCAGCCCGGGCACCCGCCGGTGCTCGGACGGCACCCGCAGGTCCAGCTCGGCCGGGGTGACGGCGGCGCGGCGCAGGCGCAGGAACTCGCCCAGTTCGCTGCCGCTTCCCTCGGTTGCCTTGGCTGCCTTGGCTGTCTTGCCTCCCATGCCTCCCATGCCTCCCGAGCGTAGGGCGGAAGGTTTTCGCAGGCCAGCGCCATGGGTGACCCTGCGAGTAGCAGGAACGGCAGGTGGCTGGCTGCCGCACCGGGCGCCACCGAAGCATGGCTCCGTACCCCGCCCCTCCGGCCAGAGGACGTCCCACCGCCATGCCCCCAGCCCTGCTCGCGCTCGCCCTGAGCGCCTTCGCCATCGGCACCACCGAGTTCGTCACCAACGGCCTGCTCACCGAGCTGGCCGCCGACTTCGACGTCACCGTCGCCCAGGCCGGGCTGGTCACCACCGCCTACGCGGTCGGCCAGGCCTGCGGGCCGGTGCTCGCCCTGCTCACCCTGCGGATGCGCAGCCGACGGCTGCTGGTGCTGCTGATGCTGCTGTTCACCGTCGGGAACCTCGCCTCGGCGCTCGCCCCGGGCTTCGGGCCGCTGCTGGCCGCCCGCTTCCTCACCGCGTGCACCCACACCGCCTTCTTCGGCGCGGCCTCGGTGGTCGCCTCCCGGCTCGTCCCGGCGGCCCGGCAGGGCGCGGCGATCGCCCTGGTGTTCACCGGGCTGAGCCTGGCCAACGTGCTGGGCCTGCCGATCGGCACCCTGGCCGGGCAGGCCTGGGGCTGGCGCGGGGCGTTCGTGCTGGTCGCGGTGCTGGGTGCGGGCGGGCTGCTCGGGCTGCTCCTGCTCCTCCCCCGCTCCTCGGCGGAGTCCTCCGGCGGGATCGCGCTCCGCGCCGAGCTGGCCGTCTTCGCCGACCTGCGACTCTGGCTGGCGCTCGCGGCGACGGCGATCGGCTTCGGCGGGCTGTTCGCCTCCTTCACCTTCGTCCAGCCGATGCTGACCGAGGTCACGGGCTTCGGCACCGGCGACGTGGTGTGGCTGCTCGCGGTCTACGGCGCCGGACTGGTCGCGGGCAACTGGACGGCCGGGCGGGCGGCCGACCGCGCCCTCGTCCCGACCACGGCCGCGCTGCTGGCGGCCCTCACCCTCGCGCTCGCCCTGTTCTCCGTCACCGTCCACCACCGCGGCGCGGCCGTCGCCACCCTGTTCCTCCTCGGTTTCTGCGGCTTCGGCCTGCTCACCCCCACCCAGGCCTACGTGCTGCGGGTCGCGGGCCGCGAGTCCGCGCTCGTCGGCACGGCGAACACCGCCGCCTTCGGCGCGGGCATCACCCTCGGCTCCCTGCTCGGCGCCGCCGTCATCGAGCGCGGCGGCTCGTACCCGGCCACCAACCTGGCCGGTGCCGCGATGACCGCCCTCGGCCTGCTCGTCTTCGGCCTCTCGGTAGCCGCCGGCCGACGCCGGCGGACCGACTCCCCTTCCGCTTCGGGTCATTGACTCCCGCCGCCCACCGCCCGCAGGGCGAAGGGCAGCAGGCGGTCGGCGGTCTCCCGGGCGGTGTCCGCGTCGACGTCCTGCGGCGGTTGCGGGGTGAGCAGGAAGCGGGTCATCGCCGGGCCGAGCACCACCTCGCCGAGCAGGTCAGCGTCCTTGAGCGGCGGTATCTCCCCCCGCTCGACCGCGCGCCGCACGACCTCCTCCACCCGCGCGTACACGGGCCGCAGGAAGGCCCGCACCAGCGCGTCGGCCAGGGCGGCGTTGTGGGCGGCCTCGCCGATCAGGGCGCGCATCAGCCGGCCGCTCTCGCCGGTCATGGCGGCGGCCTTGTCGCGCAGCACGACCCGCAGGTCGCCCTCCAGACTGCCGGTCTCCGGCGGCGTGTGCGCGCCCTCCCCGTACAGCGCGGCGGCGGCGATCACCAGGTCCTCCTTGGACGACCAGCGCCGGTAGAGGGTCGCCGTGGACACCCCGGCCCGGGCCGCCACCGCGGCGGTCGTCAGCCCGCCGTAGCCGCTCTCCGCCAGGACGGCGAGCGTGGCGTCCAGCAGCGCCCGGTCCCGGGCGGCGTCGCGGGGGCGGCCCCGGCGCGGCGCGGGCTCGGCGGGCTGGGACGGGGCTGTGCTGGGGGTCATGCCGACGAGTCTATCGAAAACTAGAAACGAAATCGTTTCGTTTCGTTTATGCTCGAGGCATGAGCCCGGACACCCTCCCCGCCGACGCCGCGACCACCGACGCGGCCGCCACCGTCACCCGCCTGAACGCCACCTTCGCCACCGGCCGGACCAAGTCCCTCGCCTGGCGCAAGGCCCAACTGCGCGCCCTGCGGCGCCTGCTGGTCGAGCAGGAGGCCGCCTTCGCGGACGCCCTGCACACCGACCTCGGCAAGAGCCCCACCGAGGCCCACACCACCGAGATCGGCTTCACGATCAACGAGATCGACCACACCCTGCGCCACCTCGACCGCTGGCTGCGCCCGCGCCGGGTGGCGGTCCCGCTGGCGCTTCAGCCCGCCCGGGCCCGTACGGTGCGCGAGCCGCTCGGCACGGTGCTGGTCATCGCCCCCTGGAACTACCCGCTGCAGCTCGCCCTCGCCCCGCTGGTCGGCGCGATCGCCGCCGGCAACTGCGCGGTGGTCAAGCCCAGCGAACTCGCCCCCGCCACCTCGGCGTTGATCGCCCACTGGCTGCCCCGCACGCTCGACCGGCAGGCCGTCGCCGTCGTCGAGGGCGGCGTGCCGGAGACCACCGCCCTCCTGGAGCAGCGCTTCGACCACGTCTTCTACACCGGCAACGGCGCCGTCGGCCGCATCGTGATGACCGCCGCCGCACGCCACCTCACCCCCGTCACCCTGGAGTTGGGCGGCAAGAGCCCCGCCGTCGTCGAACCCGGCACCGACCTCGCCACGGCCGCCCGCCGCATCGCCTGGGGCAAGTTCATGAACGCCGGTCAGACCTGCGTCGCCCCCGACTACGTCCTCGCCGTCGGCGACACCGCCACCGAACTCGAAGCGCACCTCACCGCCGCCATCCGCGAGATGTACGGCACCGAGCCGGTCCGGAGCCCCGACTACGGCCGCATCGTCAACGAACGCCACTTCGACCGGCTCACCGCCCTGCTCGCCGACGGCCGCATCGTCACCGGCGGCGACCACGACCGCGCCACCCGCTACCTCGCCCCCACCGTCCTCGCCGACGTCGACCCCGACGCCCCGGTGATGCGCGAGGAGATCTTCGGGCCCGTCCTCCCGATCATCCGCGTCCCCGACCTCGA
>NZ_JAFLNG010000422.1 GCF_017427025.1 Streptomyces sp. FH025 | reverse complement strand
GCCGGAGGGGGAGCCCGCGTACGCGCCGCACCGGGGTGAGCCGATCCGCGTGCTGGTGGTGGACGACCACGCGCTGTTCCGCCGGGGGCTGGAGATCGTGCTCGCGGAGGAACAGGACATCAAGGTCGTCGGCGAGGCCGGGGACGGCGCGGAGGCCGTGCTGAAGGCCGCCGACCTGCTGCCCGACATCATCCTCATGGACGTCCGGATGCCGCGCCGCAGCGGGATCGAGGCCTGCACGGCGATCAAGGACGTGGCGCCCAGCACCAAGATCATCATGCTGACGATAAGCGACGAGGAGGCCGACCTCTACGAGGCGATCAAGGCGGGGGCCACCGGCTACCTGCTGAAGGAGATCTCCACCGACGAAGTCGCCACCGCGATCCGCGCGGTCGCCGACGGGCAGTCGCAGATCAGCCCGTCGATGGCCTCCAAGCTGCTCACCGAGTTCAAGTCGATGATCCAGCGCCGCTCCGACGACCGGGACCTGGTGCCCGCACCCCGGCTCACCGACCGGGAGTTGGAGGTGCTGAAGCTGGTGGCGACCGGGATGAACAACCGGGAGATCGCCAAGGAGCTGTTCATCAGCGAGAACACCGTGAAGAACCACGTGCGCAACATCCTGGAGAAGCTCCAACTGCACTCCAGGATGGAGGCCGTGGTGTACGCGATGCGGGAGAAGATCCTCGAAATAGGGTGAGCCGGGCCCGGGGTGAGCCGGGCCCGGTTCGCGCCGGGCGGCTCAGTCCGCGAGCAGCTTCTCCAGGGCCGGGCGCAGCCGTTCGTCGTGCAGCGCCTCGATCCGCACCCCGTCGCAGCCGACCCAGTCGGCCGCCTCGCGCAGTGCGGTGGCCAGCGCCTCGACGTGCTGTGCGCCTGCTCCGCGGCCGCCGGTCAGCGAGACCTGCCGGGCGACCAGCGTGCGCCCCTCCCGGGCCGGGTCGACCCGGCCGACCAGTCGGCCGCCGGCGAGCAGCGGCATCGCGAAGTAGCCGTGCACCCGCTTGTGCTTGGGCGTGTAGGCCTCCAGCCGGTGCGTCATGCCGAAGATCCGCTCGGTGCGGGCGCGGTCCCAGATCAGCGAGTCGAACGGCGAGAGCAGCGTGGTGCGGTGGCGCCCGCGCGGGGCGGTGGCGAGGGCGGCCGGGTCGGCCCAGGCGGGGGCGGCGGCGCCGTCCGGGCCCCAGCCGGCCACCTCGACCGGGACCAGCCCGCTGTCGGCGAGCACCTGGTCCAACTCCTCGGCGCGCAGCCGGTGGTAGTCCAGCAGGTCGGCCCGGGTGGCCACGCCGAGCGCGGCGCCGGCCTGGGCGACCAGGGTGCGCACGCACTCCCGGTCGGACCGCTCCTGGCCGAACAGGGCGTCCGGGATGGTCTGTTCGGCCAGGGAGTACACCCGCTTCCAGCTCCGGCGCTCGGAGCAGACCACGTCGCCGAAGGCCAGCGCCCGCTCGACCGCGATCTTGGTGTCCGACCAGTCCCACCACTCGGCGGTCCGCTTGGCGCCGCCCAGCTCGGTGGAGGTCAACGGCCCCTCGGCGCGCAGCTTGTCGAGCACGGCCCGGTAGGCCTCGGGCGTGACCTGGTGGCCCCAGAGGTGGCCCCGGTCGCGGTAGCGGCGGCGCCGGAAGGCGAACAGCGGCCACTCCTCGACCGGCAGGACGCAGGCCGCGTGCGACCAGTACTCGAAGCTGGCGCCCGCGCCCCAGTACGCCGCCTCCACGGCCGGGCGGCCGACCGCGCCGAGCCGGGCGTACGGCACCAGTTCGTGCGAGCGGGCCAGCACCGAGATGGTGTCCAACTGGACGGCGCCCAGGTGCCGCAGGACGCCGCGCACCCCCGCCCGGCGGTCGGGCGCGCCGAGCAGGCCCTGGGCGCGCAGGGCGATCCGGCGGGCGTCGTCGGCGCCGAGGACGGTGACGGGGGAAGGCCCGGGGCGGGCGGCTGCGGCGGTCATGCCGGGGAGCGTAGCCCCGGGCACCGACAGCCGGACCGGGGTGGGCCCGGCTCAGTCCAGGTCGGTGTCCACGTCGGTGTCCAGGTCGGTGGCGAGCAGGGAGGCGATCCAGGAGTCCTGGAAGACGCCGCGCTGCTCGGCGTACGAGCGCAGCGTGCCCTCGAAGCGGTAGCCGACCTTCTCGGCCACCGCCCGGGAGCCCTCGTTGCCGACGTAGGCCTGCCACTCCAGGCGGCGAAGACCGAGCTCGCGCAGGCCGTACTCGGAGACGGCACGGGCGGCCTCGGTCGTGTAGCCGCGGCCGCGGAACTCCTTCACCGCCCACCAGCCGATCTCGGCGCATCCCTGGTCTTGCGGGCGCAGGACGAGCCCCTGGCTGCCGACCAGGGCGCCGGATCCGCGTTCGAAGACGCACCAGATCCGGTTGGCGCCGGTGTTCCAGCCCTCGCCCGCGAGGTCGCGCACGAAGTACTCCGCGTCGTAGCGCCGGTACGGGGAGGGCACCACCGTCCAGCGCTGGATCTCCGGGTCCTGGCAGGCCGCGAAGATCGCGTCGATGTCGCCTTCCTGCGGGGCGCGCAGCACGAGGCGTTCGGTGGTGAGGGTGACCGGTTCGGTGCGGAGTTCGTCCATGCACGGATTATTCCGTGCGATAGGGAAGGCGGACATCCGATTATCTGCCCAACTCCACGACCCGCCGACCCTTTTGTCCGGGTGGGCGGTGCTATCGGTCCATGTGCTCGCGCGGGTGACACGGGAATAGCGTGCTGACGCACCTCCCGGGGGGTTGGACTCCTCGCATACGATGGCCCGTGCGGTGGGGTGGACCCGCCGTGCAGTCGTCCAGTGCCAATACAGGCAAGGAGCCCGCTCAAGTGTCCGTCTTCGACAAGATCCTGCGCGCCGGCGAGGGCAAGATCCTTCGCAAGCTGCAGCGGATTGCTGCCCAGGTCAACTCCATCGAAGAGGACTTCGTCAACCTCACCGACGCCGAGCTGCGCGCGCTGACCGACGAGTACAAGCAGCGGCTCGAGGACGGCGAGACGCTGGACGACATCCTCCCCGAGGCGTTCGCCACCGTCCGCGAGGCCGCCAAGCGCGTGCTCGGCCAGCGGCACTACGACGTCCAGCTCATGGGTGGTGCGGCGCTGCACTACGGCTACGTCGCCGAGATGCGCACCGGTGAGGGCAAGACCCTCGTCGGCACCCTGCCCGCGTACCTCAACGCGCTGACGGGCAAGGGCGTCCACCTGATCACCGTCAACGACTACCTCGCCGAGCGCGACTCGGAGTGGATGGGCCGGGTGCACCGCTTCCTCGGTCTCGAGGTCGGCGTGATCCTCGCCAACATGACCCCCGTCGAGCGCAAGCGCCAGTACGCGATGGACATCACGTACGGCACGAACAACGAGTTCGGCTTCGACTACCTGCGCGACAACATGGCCTGGTCGAAGGACGAACTCGTCCAGCGCGGCCACAACTTCGCCGTGGTCGACGAGGTCGACTCGATCCTCATCGACGAGGCCCGCACCCCGCTGATCATCTCCGGCCCGGCCGACCAGGCGACCAAGTGGTACGCCGACTTCGCCAAGCTGGTGCTGCGCCTGAAGATCGAGCGGGACTACGAGGTCGACGAGAAGAAGCGCACCGTCGGCATCCTGGAGGAGGGTGTCAGCCGGGTCGAGGACTACCTGGGCATCGACAACCTCTACGAGTCGGTGAACACCCCGCTGGTCGGCTTCCTGAACAACGCCATCAAGGCCAAGGAGCTGTACAAGCGCGACAAGGACTACGTCGTCATGAACGGTGAAGTCATGATCGTCGACGAGCACACCGGCCGCATCCTGGCCGGCCGCCGCTACAACGAGGGCATGCACCAGGCGATCGAGGCCAAGGAGGGGGTGGAGGTCCAGAACGAGAACCAGACCCTGGCCACCATCACCCTGCAGAACTTCTTCCGCCTGTACGACAAGCTCTCGGGCATGACCGGTACCGGCACCACCGAGGCCGCCGAGTTCCACCAGATCTACAAGCTCGGCGTGGTCCCGATCCCGACCAACAAGACGCCGCTGCGCATCGACCAGCCCGACCTGATCTACAAGTCGGAGCCGGCCAAGTTCGCCGCCGTGGTCGAGGACATCGCCGAGAAGCACGAGAAGGGCCAGCCGGTGCTGGTCGGCACCGTGTCGGTCGAGAAGTCCGAGTACCTGTCGCAGGAGCTGCGCAAGCGCGGCATCCCGCACGAGGTGCTGAACGCCAAGCACCACGAGCGCGAGGCGCAGATCGTCGCGCAGGCCGGCCGCAAGGGCGCCGTCACCGTCGCCACCAACATGGCCGGCCGTGGCACCGACATCATGCTCGGCGGCAACCCGGACCACCTCGCGGCGGCCGAGCTGGCGCAGCGCGGGCTCTCCGCCGCGGACAACCCGGAGGAGTACGAGGCCGCGTTCCCGGCCGCGCTGGAGAAGGCCAAGGCCTCGGTGAAGGCCGAGCAGGAGGAGGTCAAGGAGGCCGGTGGCCTCTACGTCCTCGGCACCGAGCGGCACGAGTCCCGCCGGATCGACAACCAGCTGCGCGGTCGTTCCGGCCGTCAGGGCGACCCGGGCGAGTCCCGCTTCTACCTGTCGCTGGGCGACGACCTGATGCGCCTGTTCAAGGCCGGCATGGTCGAGCGCGTGCTCTCGATGGCCAACGTGCCCGAGGACGTGCCGATCGAGTCCAAGATGGTCACCCGCGCCATCGCCTCCGCGCAGACCCAGGTCGAGCAGCAGAACTTCGAGATCCGCAAGAACGTCCTGAAGTACGACGAGGTGCTCAACCGCCAGCGCGAGGTCATCTACGGCGAGCGCCGCCGGGTGCTGGAGGGCGAGGACCTCCAGGAGCAGGTCGGCCACTTCATGGACGACACCGTCGAGGCGTACGTCCGGGCGGCCACCGGCGAGGGCTTCGAGGACGACTGGGACCTCGACAAGCTCTGGACCGCGCTCAAGCAGCTCTACCCGATCACCCTGGACCTCGCGGAGCTGGAGGAGGAGGTCGGCGGTCCGTCCGGCCTGACCCCCGAGTTCCTGATCAAGGTCGTCCAGGAGGACGTCCAGGCCCAGTACGGCGCCCGCGAGGACCAGCTTGGCGCCGAGATCATGCGTGAGCTGGAGCGCCGGGTCGTGCTCTCGGTGCTGGACCGCCGCTGGCGCGAGCACCTCTACGAGATGGACTACCTCCAGGAGGGCATCGGCCTGCGGGCCATGGCGCAGCGCGACCCGCTGGTCGAGTACCAGCGCGAGGGCTTCGACATGTTCACCGCGATGATGGAGGGCATCAAGGAGGAGTCCGTCGGCTACCTGTTCAACCTGGAGGTCCAGGTCGAGCAGCAGGTCGAGGAGGTGCCGCTGGCGGACGCCGAGGTGGTCCTCGACAAGCTGGAGAAGGACGCCGCCCGCCCGGAGATCAAGGCCAAGGGCCTGGAGGCCCCGAAGCCGCAGCGGCTGCACTACACGGCCCCCTCGGACGAGGTCGGCGGCGGTGTGGTCGAGGGCGACTTCGAGGACTCCGCGCCGGAGGACGAGGGCGACGGGCTGACCCGCGCCGAGCGCCGCAAGGCCGCCAAGTCCACCAAGGGCCGCCGCCGCAAGGGCTGAGCGCACCCCGGGACGCCACGCAGGGCGCCGCACCCGCACGGGGGCGGCGCCCTGCGCCGTCCCGTACGCCGGGGGCCTCATCGGGCCTCCACGGCGGTGCACTGCCACTGCCCGTCCGGGCCGCGCTGCTCCAGCCGGAAGGCCACCATGTGGTGCCGTCGGCCGAGGTCGACCCGTACGCAGGCCTCCACCGCGTCGGGTGAGGGTGATCGGTCGTGCACCGGGCCGAGCCGGGGCCGGTCGGCGGGGCCGCCGCGGCGCAGCGCGCCGGCCCGGACCAGCGAGGCGAGCTGCCCGTAGCCGTCCAGGCTGGTGTGCCGCATCAGCTGGCCGGAGGGCCGGGCGCCGGTGAGCACCTCGACCAGCTGGTGGGCGAAGCGGGAGGCGAGTGCCCCGGGGTCGTGGCGGGGGGCTCCGGCGGCGGCGGTGCAGGCGGCGCGCGGGTGGCGCGGCCGGCGCCCGGTTGGGTCGCAGCCGCCGGTGGCGCGGATCCGGCGGTGCGGGCGGGCGGTGAGCCCGCCGGTCGGGCGGGCGACCGGGTGCCCGGTCGGGTGTGCGGTCGGGTGTGCGGTCGGGTGTGCGGTCGGGTTGCTGCTCAGCCGGACGGTCACGGTGGCTCCCGGTAGGGGTGGTGCGGGTACGGACGGGGCCAGGCTGGCGGCGGCCCGCGCGGGGCGGCAATGCGTTTTCGCGGCGGCCGGAGCGTGGCGAGAAGTTCACCTATCCCGGTGAATCGACCAGTGCGGCGACGGGCTCGAAGAGTTGTTCGGAGGCGCCCGGTTGACGCGCGGGGGCGGGGCGCACGGCCCGGAAAGGGGACGCCCCGGTAGGTCGGACCGGGTGACCCGGCCCGGGCCCGCCGTTGCGTTGCGCAGCCGTCCGCGCGCACCATCGGAGCCTGACGGGGGCTCGCCCCCACGACGACGGGCGGCCGGGTATGACGACAGCCGGTATGACGGCACGGGCGGTGGCGGCGCCGACCCCGGACGCCGGGGGCGCACCCCGGCGCGGGCTGGTGCTGGGCGGTGGCGGGATGCTCGGCGCGGCCTGGACGGTCGGCGCGCTGTGCGCCGTCGAGGAGGCCACCGGCTGCCGACCGGGCGCGGCGGACGTGCTGCTCGGCACCTCGGCGGGCGCGATCCTGGCCGCGATGCTGGCCGGTGGCGTCCGCCCCGAGCAGCTGCGCGACCACCAGCGCGGCCTGCCGATCACCGAGGGCCCGCTGGCCGGGGTGGCCTTCGACTACGACACCGCCGTCGGCGGCGCGCTGCCGCCCCGCCCCCGGGCCGGGATCGGCTCGCCGGACCTGCTG
>NZ_JAFLNG010000421.1 GCF_017427025.1 Streptomyces sp. FH025 | reverse complement strand
GGCCCTCGGGTACGGGACGGCGGCGCTCGCCGTGGCGGTGCTGCGGCGGCGCGGGCGTGAGGTGTCCGTGGCCGTCGCGCTGGTCGGGGCGGTGCTGGTGCCGCTGCTCGCGCTGGTGCTGACCGGGCGGGGGCAGAGCGAGGTCGGGGTGATCGAGCGGTCCGGGCAGCTGCTGCTGCACACCGGGACGCCGTACCTGGCCGAGCCGCAGACCGTCGAGGAGTACACCCCGTACCTGCCGGGGATGGCCCTGCTGGGCCTGCCCCGGGCGCTGCTCGGCGACTCACCGCTCGGCGACGCACGGCTGTGGTGCGCGCTGGTGTTCCTGCTCTGCATGCTGCGGACGGTGCCCGGCGGGCGCGGGCCCGGCGGGTACGCGCTCGGCGGGTACGCGCTCGGCAGACACAGGCCCGGCAGGTACGGGCTCGGCAGGTACGGGCTCGGCGGGTACGCGCTCATCGCCTCGCCGCCGGTCGCCCTGCCGCTGTGCGTCAGCGGCGTCGACCTTCCGCTCACCGGCCTCCTCTGGCTCTCGCTGGTGCGGGCCGGTGAACGGCGGCCGGTGGCGGCCGGGTTGGCGCTGGCAGCGGCCTGTTCGCTCAAGTGGACGGCCTGGCCGGCCGTCGCCGTGGTCGCCGCGCTGCTGGCGGCCACGGCCGGACGGCGGGCGGCGCTGCGCGGGACGGCCGTCGCGGTGGGCGGGGCGGCACTGCTGGTACTGCCCGGGGCGCTGCGTTCGCCGGGGCCGCTGGTCCGGCAGGTGTTCGCCTTCCCCACCGGGCGCGGCGGCCTGCCCACCCCGGCCGCCAGTCCGCTGCCCGGGCGGTTGCTGGCCGACCTCGGTCCGCCCGGCTGGTACGCCGCCGTCGGCCTGCTGCTGCTCGCCGGGCTCGCCGTCGGGGCCTCCCTGCTGCTGCGCCCGCCCCTGAGCGCGGCGGGCGCGGCGCACCGGCTGGCCCTCGGGCTCACCGCGGCCTTCCTGCTCGCGCCCGCCGGCCGGTTCGGCTACCTCGCGCTGCCGCTCGTCCTCGTCCTGCTCGCGTCCATCTCCCGTGAAAGAGGCCTCCCATGGGCTCCACCCTCGTCGTCACCAACGACTATCCGCCGCGTCAGGGCGGCATCGAGACCTTCGTCCACGCCATGGCCGCCCGCCTGCCCGGCGAGGTCGTGGTCTACACCTCCGCCGAGCCCGGTGCGGCCCGCCACGACGCCGCTCTCCCCTTTCCGGTGATCCGCGACCGCGCCCGCACCCTGCTGCCCACCCCGCGGGTCACCCGCCGCGCCGCCGAACTGGCCCGCGCGCACGGCTGCGACCGGGTCTGGTTCGGCGCGGCCGCACCGCTCGCCGCGATGACGCCCGGCCTGCTGAGCCTGGCCCCGGCCATCCGGCGCACCGTGGCCACCACCCACGGCCACGAGATCTGGTGGGCCCGCACCCCCGGTGCCCGCCGACTGCTGCGCCGGATCGGGAGCAGCGTGGACGCGGTCACCTACCTCGGCGAGTACACCCGTGCCCGGATCGCCCCGGCGCTCGGACCGGACGCCCGGCTGGCGCGGCTGGTGCCGGGCGTCGATCCGGCGGTGTTCCGGCCCGCCGGGGGCGTCCGGGGGCCGGGCCCGGTGATCCTGTGCGTGGCCCGGCTGGTCCCGCGCAAGGGGCAGGACATGCTGATCCGCGCCCTGCCCGCGATCCGTCGGGCCGTCCCCGGGACGGTGCTGGTGCTGGTCGGACGGGGACCGTACGAGGACCGGCTGCGCGCGCTGGCGCTGCGGCACACCGAGCCGGGCAGCGTCGAGTTCGCCGGCGGCCTCGACCACGCCGCGACCGCCGCCCACTACGCGGCCGCCGACGTGTTCGCCATGCCCTGCCGCACCCGCCGTCTGGGGCTGGAGGCCGAGGGCCTCGGCATCGTCTACCTGGAGGCGGCCGCCGCCGGGCTGCCCGTGGTGGCCGGCCGCTCGGGCGGCGCCCCCGACACCGTCCTGGACGGCGTCACGGGCACGGTCGTCGACGGCCGCAGCCCGGCGGACGTCGCCGCCGCCCTCACCAGGCTGCTCCTGGCGCCGCCCGCCGAGCGCGCCCGGATCGGCGCGGCGGGGCGACGCTGGGCGGCGGAGCACTGGAGCTGGGAGGCCTCGGCGCGGCGGCTGGCCGAACTCCTCGACCCGGAGCTGCCGTTCACCGCTGCGGAACCCTCTGCGGCACCCTCTGCGGAGACCTCTGCGGAGCCCGCACCCGGCCGCATCATTCCGGCTACCCCCGCCGGAACCTGACCAGTTGTGCGATCAGGGGCGCCCCGCCCATGCGACGGGCCGCCCTCACCCACTTCTTGGCCTGGCCCCGAAGGTCGTCGCGGCGCGGGCATGCGAAGCTGAACAGCCAGGCGTGGGCCGACAGATCGCGTTCCGGCAGGGCCTGCCACTTCTTTCCCCCGGCCTCGACCAGGGCCCGCGCGCAGGTCGCCGACGCCAGCTCCGCGTCACCGTCCCACTGGTCCCGCAGCCACCGCTGGAAGTTGGCCTTGGCCGTCGCGAAGTCCTCCTCGGTCGCCAGACCCGAGAGGAATCTGCTGACGAGTGCGCTCTGCGGTTCCCGTTCCGTCACCATCGGCACATCGTTCGCCATCCCAACCACTGTGACAAGTGGCAGAGTTGGTGCTTCACTCGGGCTGCCCCCGCAGGCGCCTGACCAGTTGCGCGATCGCGTGCGCCCCACCGTTGCCCTGGACCGCCGCCACCCACTTCCCCGCCTCGCCCCGCAGGTCGTCGCGGCGCGGGCAGGAGAAGCTGAACAGCCAGACGTGGGCGGACAGATCGCGTTCCGGCAGGGCCCGCCACTCCTCGCCCCCGGCCTCGTCCAGCGCCCGCGCGCAGTCCGCGAGGGCGCGGTCGCCGTCCGCGTCCCACTCGTGCCGCAGCCACAGCAGGAAGTTCGTCTCGGCCGCCGTGGCGTCGTCCCTGCTCGCCTCGCCCTTGAGCAACCGGTTGACGATCGCGCTCTGCGGTTCCCGTACCCTCACCATGACGCCATCGTTGGGCATCGCCACCACGCTGACAAGTGGGCGGATCCGGCCGCTCCCAGGCGGGTTCACTCCCCCCGCAGGTGCGCCAGCACCGCCAGCACTCGCCGGTTGCCCTCGGTCGGGTCCAGGTCGAGCTTCATGAAGATGTTGCCGCAGTGCTTGACCACCGAGGCCTCGGTGATGCTCAGCCGGCCGGCGACGGCCTGGTTGTTGAGGCCCTCCGCCATCAGCGCCAGCACCTCGCGTTCGCGCGGGGTGAGGCGGGCCAGCGGGCGGTCGGCGGACTGGGAGCGCAGGAGGACGCGGACCACGTCGGGGTCGATGACGGTCTCCCCGGCGGCGACCCGGCGCAGCGCGTCGAGGAAGTCGGCGACCTCGCCGACCCGGTCCTTCAACAGGTAGCCCAGGCCCGCCGGTTGGGCGCCGGCGGCGGCGAGCAGCCGGGTGGCGTACGGGGTGGCCACGTACTGGGAGAGGACCAGGACGGGCAGGCCGGGGTGGCGCTCGCGCAGGGCGAGGGCGGCGCGCAGGCCCTCGTCGGTGTGGTCGGGGGGCATCCGGACGTCGGTGACGACGATGTCCGGCCGGTCGGCGTCGACGGCCGCGGCCAGGGCCTCGGCGTCGCCGACGGCGGCGGTGACCCGGTGGCCGCCGAGGGCGAGCAGTTCGACCAGCCCGGCGCGCAGCAGCACCGCGTCCTCGGCGATCACGATCCGGAGCACGGGACCTCCAGCCGCAGCGTCGTCGGGCCGCCCTTCGGGCTCGTCACCATCAGTCGTCCTCTCAGCAGTGCCACCCGGTCGGCGAGTCCGGCCAGTCCGGCCCCGGCGGCCGGGTCGGCCCCGCCGCGGCCGTCGTCGGTCACCTGGACGACCAGCCGGCCGGCCGCGACCCGCCCGTGGACGGTGATCGCGGTGGCGCCGCTGTGCTTGGCGGCGTTGGTGAGCGCCTCGGTGACGGTGAAGTAGGCGGTGGTCTCCACCGGCGCGGGCAGCCGCTCCGGGAGCTCGAAGTCGGTGGCGACCGGGATCGGGTGGTGCAGCGCGACCTCGGCGACGGCGGCGGCCAGGCCGTGGTCGGTGAGCACCTGCGGGTGGATGCCGCGCACCAGCGAGCGCAGCTGCTCCAGTGCCTGCCGGGCCTCGCCGCGCGCCCGGGCGACCAGCTCCGCCGCCCGCTCCTCGCCGGAGCCCGGCCCCTCCGCACGCTCCTCCCGGCCGCGGGGCTCCCGGCCGCGCAGCTCGTACTCGGCCAGGCCGAGCGTCATGCTGAGCGCCACCAGCTGCTGCTGCGCGCCGTCGTGCAGGTCGCGCTCGATCCGGCGCCGCTCGGCCTCGAAGGCGTCCGCCAGCCGGGCCCGGGAGCGGGTGAGTTCGAGCACCTGCCGGCCGAGGTCGTCCTCCCGGGGCCCGAGCAGGAAGCGGGCCAGCGCGACCTCGGCCCCGGCCAGCAGCGCCCCCGCGTACGCGCAGAGCAGCAGCCCGGCGAGCCCGGCGGCGCTGAACGGCAGGGCGGCAGCCGGCCCAGGCACGGCGTACCCGGGGACGAGCATCACGGTCTCCGGGGCGAGCGCCCAGACCACCAGCGGGGAGAGCGCGAACGCGCCGGAGAGCAGCAGCAGCGCGGTGCAGCCGAGCGAGGCGGTGGCGAGCACCGTCGAGGCGAGCCCGGCATGGGCCAGCTCACGCCAGGTGGCCCGCTCGCGCAGCCGGGTACGGATCCGGGCGCGGCGCCCGGCCCCGGGCAGCCGGCGGTGCGGATCGGGCACCGGGACGGGCTCGACCAGCCGCAGCCGCCAGCGCTGCACGGCGGCCGCCGGGATGCCCGCCAGGGCGAGGGCGAGCAGCAGCGGCAGCCCGATCCCGACCACCGACAGGCCCGTTCCGACGACCAGCAGCACCGCGAGCACGGCCAGTAGCAGCGGCCCGAGCAGCGCCCCGCCGAGCAGGTGCGCCCAACAGCGCGGCACCCAGCCGGTGAGCGGGAAGCGCAGCGGACGGGCCCGCAGAGCGGCCCAGACGGCCACCGGCTGCGGATCCTCGTTCACCCGTTCACTCTAACCAACCGGCTGACGCTCCTTCGGAGCCGCGGGCACCCTGCGGGGCCTGGTCAGGGCGACGGCGGCGACCACCAGGGCCCCGCCGACCAGCGCGTTCCAGCCGACCGGCTCGGCCAGGAAGGCCGCGCCGAGGGCGGTGGACCACAGCGGCGTCACATAGGTGACGGCGGAGGCCACGGCCGTGCCCGCCGCCCGGACCAGGCGCAGGTTGAGCAGGTACGCCAGGCCCGTACCGAACGCGCCGAGCACCAGCAGGGCGGCGGCCGCGGCACCGCCGGGCCAGTGCGGGGCGCCCGCGGCGATCGGGGCGACCACGGCCAACTCGACTGCGGCGCAGCCGATCTGGAGCGCGGAGAGGGTCGTCACCGACTCCGGCCGGCCGGACAGGAAGCGGCGCAGGTAGGCGAAGCCCGCGCCGTAGCAGCAGGCGGCGGCCAGGCAGGCCAGGCCCCCGACGATCGCGCCGGAGCCGAGGCCGCGCCAGACCCCGAGCACGGTGAGCACCCCGACGAAGCCCAGCGCGAGGCCCACGAGCCGGCGGGCCCCCGGGCGGCGCTCCTCGGGGACGGTGAGCACCGCGAACAGCAGGGTGAACAGCGGGGTGGTCGCGTTCATCACCCCGGCCAGCACCGAGCTGACCCTGGTCTCGCCGAAAGAGAAGAGGATGAACGGCACCGTGTTGAGCAGCACCGCGACCACCGCCGAGTGCCCCCACAGCGCCCGGTCGCGCGGGGCCCGCTCGCCGCGCAGCAGCAGGACCGCCCACAGCGTGACGGCCCCGAGCAGACAGCGCCACAGCGCCACCCACACCGGCGGCACGCCCGCGTCGACCGCCACCTTGATCAGGGCGAAGCTCCCGCCCCAGATCGCCGACAGTGCCACGAAGCCCGGCAACCAGCGCCGCACCTCGACCACCTCCGTCCTCCGTTGTCCTTTGTCCGTTGTCCCTGTTCGCTGTTCGCTTGTTCGCTTGTTCGCTGGACAGAGGATGGCTCGCGGCGGAACCATGAGTCCAACAAGTGACAGTGCCGGATGGATGAGGAAGTCTCATGGCCTCGGAGGTCAACCTGGCCCAGCTCAGGGCGCTGGTCGCGGTCGCCGACACCGGCGGCTTCGGCGCGGCCGCCGACGAGCTGGGCATCAGCCAGTCCGCCGTCTCGCACGCCGTGGCCGCGCTGGAACGCGCCCTCGGCGCGCCCGTCCTCCGACGCGGCAGCCCCTGCCGGCCCACCCCGCTCGGCGAGCAGGTCCTGCCGCACGCCCGCACCGCCGTCGCCTCCGCCGCCGCCGTCCGCACCATCGCCACCCGGCACACCGGCGGCCTGACCGGCACCGTCCGGCTGGCCGCGCCCACCACCGTCTGCCAGTCACTGCTGCCCGGGCTGCTGCGGGACTGGCAGGCCGCGTACCCGCAGGTCACCGTGCGGGTCTTCGAGGGCGAGGACGGCGAACTGGCCGCCTGGCTGGAAGCCGGCACGGTGGACGCCGCCGTCCTGGTGGACGCGGGACCGCTGCCGCCCGGGGCGGTCGCGCTCGGCGCCGACTCGATGCACGCGCTGCTGCGCCGCGACCACCCGCTCGCCGGGCAGGAGACCGTGCACGTCGCCGAGCTGGAGGACGACGACTTCCTGCTCTCCGAGGGCGGCTGCGAGCGCCACATCCGCGAGGCCTACCGGCGGGCCGGCACCCGTTTCACGCCCCGGCACCGGATCCGCGACCTCAACACACTGATCGGCATGGTGCACGCGGGCGTCGGGGTCTCGGTGATGCCCGCACTGGCGCTGACCATGCTGCCGGCCGACTGCGTCCTGGTGCCGATCCGCCCGGCCGTGCACCGCACCCT
>NZ_JAFLNG010000420.1 GCF_017427025.1 Streptomyces sp. FH025 | reverse complement strand
CGCCAGGGCTGTTCGACAACTACCGCTCCTTCCGGGGCCGTCCGGCCGCGCTGTTCGGCCAGCCGGTGGTGCGCCGCCCCGGGGTCGGGGTGGTGACGGTGCTCGGCGGCGGCTACCCGGCCTCCGGCGCGGCCGGGCCGGACCGCTCGCCGGTGCCGTACCTGCCGCCCGGGCTGCGCTACGACCCGATGGAGGGCGCGGGCGAGGTGCAGACCCCGCTGCTCGGCTCCGCCGCCGACGACCTGCTGATCGGTGACCGGGTCTGGTTCCGGCACGCCAAGGCGGGCGAACTGTGCGAGCGCTTCGCGGAGTTGCACCTGATCGAGGGCGACCGGATCGTCCGGACCGTGCCGACCTACCGGGGCGAGGGCAGGACGTTCCTCTGACAAGTCTTTCCACAGCCTTAAGCGGGCCCGATGGAACGCCTAACCCGGCCGTTCCCTCGGGCCTTTTGCCTGTTCGGGGCCTACAGTCCGTCAACAAGCGCAGCACGCACGGCTATTGCCATCTGGTCCAGACCAATCCTACGCTTCGGCCGGGGGCCCGCGATCCGGGCCGGCGGCCCCCGAACGGACAGGCGTGTCCGCTCTCCCCCACACCCGCCCGGAACGACGGTCAAGGAGTCCCCACCCCATGTCCATCAAGCGAACCGCCCTGTCCGTCGGCGTGGTCGGCGCCGCGGTCCTCGCGGTGGCCACCGCCACCGCCGGCACCGCCAGCGCCCACGGCACGATGACCAACCCCGTCAGCCGGATCGCCGCCTGCTACGCGGAGGGCCCGGAGCACCCGGTCTCGCAGGTCTGCAAGGACCTCGTCGCGGCGAGCGGCACCCAGCCGCTGTACGACTGGAACGAGGTCAACATCGCCAACGCCAACGGCAACAGCCAGGCGCTGATCCCGGACGGCCACCTCTGCTCGGCCAACCGCGACAAGTACGCGGCCCTGGACTGGCCGCGCACCGACTGGCCGGCCACCTCGGTGAGCGCGGGCAGCTTCACCTTCCAGTTCCGCACCACCGCGCCGCACGTCGGCACCCAGACCGTCTACATCACCAAGCCGACCTACGACCCGACCAAGCCGCTGAAGTGGTCGGACCTCGACCCGACCCCGGTGGCCCAGGTGCAGGTCGACCGCACCGCCACCAACGGGGTCTACACCTACTCCGGCACCCTGCCGCAGCGCACCGGCCGCCAGCTGCTCTACACGGTCTGGCAGCGCAGTGACAGCCCGGAGGCGTTCTACAGCTGCTCGGACGTCGACTTCGGCAAGACCACCACCGCCGGCGCCCCGGCCGTCTCCTCGTTCGCCGCGCCGGCCGCGCCCAGCGACGCGCAGATCGCCGCCGACGCCTCCAAGTCCACGGTCGCCCACCACGGGCACGGCGGAGACCCCAACTCCCCGGCCGGCCAGGTGATCCCGACCACCTCCGCGGCCGTGGCCGACACCTCGGCCACCGGTCCGCTGCTGCTCGCCGGTGCCGCCGCCCTCGGTGTCGGCTGGGCGGGCATGGTGCTCCGGCGCCGTCGCGTCGAGGCTGTTCGACGCGACTCCTGACGCCGGACACGGGGCCTGGCCGGCTCACCCCCGTCCGGCCCGGCCCCGTGGTTCCCGTTGGCCCGTGGTTCCCATTGGGGCGACGAACGGCGGCGTGTGTGAGGAGCTGGGGCCCGTCTCCCGACGGGCCCGGGCGCTCAGGTGTTCTCGGTCCCCGCGCCTCCGGTGCTGCCCGGGGCCCCGGCACCGCCGGCTCCGGTGCCGCCGCCAATGTCCGGCAGGCCGGGGATGGACGGGACCTTGCCCTTGTAGTCGGCGATGCCCTTGACGATGGTGTCCATCACGGCGACGTCCGGCGACTTGTCGGCGATGTCGAAGCCGAAGTGCACCGCGACCAGCGCCTTGCCGTCGGTGGACGGGAAGACCACGGTCTGCACGTAGCCGCTGTTGCCCTTGGCCACGTCCACCTTCCAGCGGACCAGGTAGCCGTCCTGGCCGTTGACCTTCACGGCCTCCGACTTGAGCTCCTGGTGCCCGGTGATGCCCTTGTAGGAGTCATCGGCGGCCTTCTGGATGTCCGCCTTGGCCGCCGCCTGGACGTCCGTGCCGCCGCCGTCGATCCGGCCGGTGTTCACGCCGCCGAGGCTGCACTGGTCGGTGCTGTCCGCGCAGGTGTACTGGCCGACACTGATCGCCGCGTAGCCGTCGGGGGTGGTGCCGGCCTCCCAGCCGGTGGGGACGGGCAGGGTGAGCTTGTTCACCACGTCGATCGCGTTCCCGGCGCCGGGGCGCTGCTTGCCGCTGCCGCCCCCGTTGCCGCCCTTGCCGCCGCTGCCACCGCTGCCGCCGTTTCCGCCGCCCAGGCCCGGGAAGCCGCCGAACGGACCGGCGTCGTCGCCCGGTGCCGGCTGCTGCTGCCGGCCGGCGGTGCGGTGCGGGCGGGAGTCGTGGTTGTCCATCGCCAGGTAGGTGATCCCCGAGCCGGCGCCCAGGCCGAGCAGCGCGGCGACGGTCGCGGCCACCACCAGCTTGGAGGGCTTGCGCCGGGCCTTGCGCGGCCGCTCGGCGGGCCCGCCGAAGGCGGCACCGAAGGGCGGCGGCTCCGGGTAGCGGACGGTCGGTCCGCCGTCCAGCACCTCGCCCTCCAGCACCGTGGGCTGCTCCGCCGCTCCCGGCCCCGGGGCCCCGGCCGCCGGAGGCTCCGGCTGCGGGGCGTCCGAGGGTGCGGGCCGGGTGCTGGCCGTCCAGCCCTTGCCGTCCCACCAGCGCTGCGGTCTCGGGTCGCTGGTGTCCTTCGGGTCCGGGTACCACCCGGCGGGAATCTGCTCACTCACAGCAGAGAATCTAAGCGCAGCCGGATAAACGCGAAATCAGCGCAGCCCGGAATTCCCGGGGTTTTCGATGAGATTACGGTGAGAACCCCCCGCCCGCGCCGCGCGGTGCCCGTCACAGCGGGGTGACGTACGCCCCGGAGATGCCGCCGTCCACCAGGAACTCGCTCGCGGTGATGAACGAGGAGTCGTCGCTGGCCAGGAAGGCCACCGCAGCGGCGATCTCCTCGGCCCGGGCGAACCGGCCGAGCGGGATGTGCACCAGCCGCCGGGCCGCCCGCTCCGGGTCCTTGGCGAACAGCTCGCGCAGCAGCGGGGTGTCCACCGGCCCGGGCGACAGTGCGTTCACCCGGATCCCCTCCCGGGCGAACTGCACGCCCAGCTCGCGGGACATCGCCAGCACCCCGCCCTTGGAGGCGGTGTACGAGATCTGCGAGGTGGCCGCGCCCATCCGGGCCACGAAGCTCGCGGTGTTGATGATCGAGCCCCGCCCGTGCCGGCGCATGTACGGCAGCGCGGCCTTGCAGCACAGGTAGACCGAGGTCAGGTTGACCTCCTGGACCTTCCGCCAGGCCTCCAGGCCGGTGGTCAGGATCGAGTCGTCCTCCGGCGGGGAGATGCCCGCGTTGTTGAAGGCCACGTCCACGCTGCCGTAGGTCTCGTACGCCTCGTCGAACAGCGCCTCGACCATGTACGGGTCGGTGACGTCGGTGTGCACGAACAGCCCGCCGACCTCCTTGGCGGCGGCCCGCCCGGTCTCCTCGTCCAGGTCCGCGCAGACCACCTTCGCCCCCTCCGAGGCGAGCCTGCGGGCGGCGGCCAGGCCGATCCCGCTGCCCGCCCCGGTGACCACGGCGGTGCGGCCGACCAGGCGGCGGCAGACCATCTCGTCCTTCTCGGTCATCGGCCGTCACTCCTCGCTGTGGATGAAGACGTTCTTGGTCTCGGTGAAGTGGCGCAGCGCGTCCGGCCCCAGCTCGCGGCCCACGCCGGACTCGCCGTAGCCGCCGAAGGGCGTCCAGTAGCGCACCGAGGAGTGCGAGTTGACCGACAGGTTGCCCGCCCGTACGCCCCGGGCCAGGCGCAGCGCCCGGCCGACGTCCCTGGTCCAGATCGAGCCGGACAGGCCGTAGCGGGTGGCGTTGGCCAGGCGCAGCGCGTCGGCCTCGTCGGTGAACGGCAGGACGGCGGCGACCGGGCCGAAGATCTCCTCGGTGACCGCGGGGGACTCCGGGTCGGTGGGCGCGAGAACGGTGGGCGGGTACCAGTAGCCGGGGCCGTCCGGCACCTCGCCGCGGGCCAGCACGGGCAGGTCGGGGGTGACGTAGGAGGCGACCCGGCGGACCTGACCGGCCGAGATCAGCGGGCCGAGCTGGGTGGCCGGGTCGGTCGGGTCGCCGGTGCGCAGCGCCTCGACGGCGGGCAGCAGCAGGGCGAGGAAGTCCTCGTACACCTCGCGTTGGACCAGGATCCGGCTGCGGGCGCAGCAGTCCTGGCCGCTGTTGTCGGCGAAGGACATCGGGTCGGCGGCGCGGGCCAGGTCGGCGTCGGCGAAGACCAGGTTGGGGCTCTTGCCGCCGAGTTCCAGGGTGACCCGCTTGGCGCGGGCGGCGCAGCGGGCGGCGACCTCCTTGCCGACGACGGTCGAGCCGGTGAAGACGATCTTGCGCACCGCCGGATGGTCGACCAGGGCCCGGCCGGTGGTGCCTCCGGCGCCCGGGACGACCTGGAACAGGCCCTCGGGCAGGCCTGCGGCCAGGGCGAGTTCGGCCAGTCGCAGCGCGGTCAGCGGGGTCGCCTCGGCGGGCTTGAGCAGCACCGCGTTGCCGGCCGCGAGGGCGGGGGCGAAGCCCCAGGCGGCGATCGGCATCGGGAAGTTCCAGGGGGCGATGACCCCGACCACGCCGACCGGTTCGTGGAAGGTCACGTCCAGTCCGCCGGGCACCGGGATCTGGCGGCCGGTCAGGCGTTCCACTCCCCCGGCCGCGTACTCCAGCAGGTCGCGGACGTTGCCGGCCTCCCAGCGGGCGTTGCCCAGGGTGTGTCCGGCCTCACCGACCTCCAGGGCCGCCAGTTCGGGGACGTGCACCTCGACCTGGTCGGCGAACCGGCGCAGCAGCCGGGCGCGTTCACCGGGCGCCAGCGCCGCCCAGCCCGCCTGGGCCTTGTCGGCGCGCCGGACGGCCTCGTCCAACTGCTCGGCGGTGGTGTCCGGGACGGTGGCGAGCACCTCGCCGGTGGCGGGGTTGCGGACGGTGCTGACGGGCGGCTCGGTCATGCCTCACATCCGTTCGAAGGATCGGTAGCGCTCCCAGTCGGTGACGGCCCCGTCGTAGGCGGACTGCTCGACCCTGGCCATGTTCAGGTAGTGCTCGACGACGTCGTCGCCGAAGGCCGTACGGGCCAGTTCGCTCTCCGCCCACAACCCGGCCGCCTCGCGCAGCGATCCGGGCACCCGGGCGTACTCGTCCACCGCGTAGGCGTTGCCCAGGCACGGCGCCGGCAGGTCCAGCTTGCGCTGGAGGCCGTAGAGACCGGCCGCGATCATGCCGGCCACCGCGAGGTACGGGTTGACGTCGCCGCCGGGCACCCGGTTCTCCATCCGCAGCGACTGCCCGTGGCCGACCACCCGGTAGGCGCAGGTGCGGTTGTCCCGGCCCCAGGCGACGGCGGTCGGGGCGAAGGAGCCGGGGCGGTAGCGCTTGTAGGAGTTGATGTTGGGCGCGTACAGCAGGCTGAACTCGCGCAGGGCGACGAGCTGTCCGGCCAGGAAGTGCCGCATGGTGTCGGTCATCCGGCCGTCCCGGCCGGCGAAGGCGGGGGCTCCTACGGCATCGCGCAGCGACAGGTGGATGTGGCAGCTGTTGCCCTCGCGCTCGTCGTACTTGGCCATGAAGGTGAGCGCGCAGCCCTGTTGGGCGGCGATCTCCTTGGCGCCGGTCTTGTAGACGCTGTGCTGGTCGCAGGTGGTGAGGGCGTCGGCGTAGCGGAAGGCGATCTCGTGCTGGCCAAGGTTGCACTCGCCCTTGGCGGACTCCACGGTCAGCCCGGCGCCGGCCATCTCGTTGCGGATCCGGGCGAGCAGCGGCTCGACCCGGGCGGTGCCCAGCATCGAGTAGTCCACGTTGTAGAGGTTCGCCGGGGTCAGGCCGCGGTAACCGCCGAGCCAGGCCTGCTCGTAGGTGTCGCGGAAGACCAGGAACTCCAGCTCGGTGCCGATGTCCGCGGCCAGGCCGTACTCGGCGAGCCGCTCGATCTGGCGGCGCAGCAGTTGGCGCGGGGCGGCGTCCACCGGGTGGCCGCCGTGCCGGGCGAGGTCGGCGGTGACCTGGGCGGTGCCGGGCTGCCAGGGGGTCAGCCGCAGGGTCGCGAGGTCGGGGCGCATCGCGAAGTCGCCGTAGCCGGTGGCCCAGGAGGAGAAGGCGTAGCCGTCCACGGTGTTCTGGTCCACGTCCACGGCCAGCAGGTAGTCGCAGGCCTCGGCGCCGTTCTCGGCCACCTCGTCGAGGAAGAAGCGGGCGGCGAAGCGTTTGCCCTGGAGGCGGCCCTGCATGTCGGTGAAGGAGAGCGCGACGGTGTGCACTTCTCCGGCGTCCACCAGGATGCGCAGTTCGTCCAGGGTCAGCGGCGGCCGGGGCGGCGAGCCCGCGGCGGCGTTCTCGGGCACGACGGACTCGGGCATGACGAACCCTCCTCCTCGATCACTCTTCGAGATCAAGCGGTCACAGCGAACCGTACGGCCTGCGACTCGCGGGGCGGAAGAGGGCGGACGGGTGTGGCGCGCCGACATGCGAGGTTGACGGTGTATCAGACGGTACGGGAGGAGAATGCGCGCCATGGATCGCAGGCCTTTCATCGGTGTCAGCACCTATCTGGTGAACGCGAGTTGGAGCGACTGGCGGGGCCGCCGGGTGGCCCTGGTGCCGGAGCGGTACACCGCGTACGTCCAGGACTCCGGCGGGATCGCCGTCCTGCTGCCGCCCGACAGTCCCGAGCGCGCGCCCGAGGTGCTCGCCCGGCTGGACGCCCTGGTCATCGCGGGCGGGCCGGACATCGACCCCGGCTACTACGGGGAGCCGGCGCATCCGGCGACGGAGGTGGACTCGCCCGAGCGGGACGCCTGGGAGGTGGCGCTGCT
>NZ_JAFLNG010000042.1 GCF_017427025.1 Streptomyces sp. FH025 | reverse complement strand
GGCCCCGGCCTGATCGTGATGGTCGGCGACAACGACGCGGGCGCCTTCTCCACCTACGGCCAGGCCGGGCAGAACTACGGCACCCAGCTGCTGTGGACCCTGCTCATGCTGGTCCCCGTCCTGTACGTGAACCAGGAGATGGTGCTGCGCCTGGGCGCCGTCACCGGTGTCGGGCACGCCCGGCTGATCCTGGAGCGCTTCGGCAAGTTCTGGGGCGCGTTCAGCGTCATCGACCTGTTCCTGCTCAACGCGCTCACCCTGGTCACCGAGTTCATCGGGGTGACGCTGGCGGCCGGCTACCTGGGCCTGCCGAAGGTCGCCGCGGTGGTCCTGGCGGCGGCGATCATCATCGCCTCGGCCTTCACCGGCTCCTTCCAGCGCTTCGAGCGAGTGGCGGTGACGCTGTGCGTGGGCTCGCTGCTGCTGGTGCCGATCTACTTCATGGTCCACCCCAGGACCTCGCAGATGGCCCACGACTTCGTGGCGCCGAGCATGCCCGGCGGCTCCGGCCAGCTCGCGGCCGTGATGCTGGTCATCATCTCCATCGTCGGCACCACCGTGGCCCCGTGGCAGCTGTTCTTCCAGCAGTCGTACGTCATCGACAAGCGGATCACCCCGCGTTTCATGAAGTACGAGAAGGTCGACCTGTGGATCGGGATCGTCGTGGTGATCGTCGGAGCCGCCGCGATGATCGGCTTCACCGCGGCGGCCTTCGCGGGCACCGACGGCTTCGGCCAGTTCTCCGACGCGGCCGCCGTCGCCAAGGGGATCGAGGACAAGGCAGGCCACCTGGCGGGCGTCCTCTTCGCCATCGCGCTGCTGGACGCCTCGATCATCGGCGCCTTCGCCGTGTCCCTCTCGACCGCCTACGCGATCGGCGACGTCTTCGGCATCAAGCACTCGCTGCACCGCGGGGTCAAGGGCGCCAAGGGCTTCTACGCCGTCTACGCCGGCCTGGTGACGGTCGCCGCGGCGATCACCCTGCTGTCGAACGGCTACACCCAGGGCCTGATGACCCAGTTCGTCCAGGTGCTGGCCGGTGTGCTGCTGCCCTCCGCCACCGTCTTCCTGCTGCTGCTCTGCAACGACAAGGCCGTGCTCGGCCCCTGGGTCAACGGCCCCAAGACGAACGCCTTCACCTCGGCGGTCGTCGGTGTGCTGGTGATGCTGTCCCTGATCCTGACGGCGTCCGTGGTCTGGCCGGACATCAGCTCCGGGGCGATCCTCTGGATCATGGCCGGCTGCGGGATCGCGGGCGTGCTGGTCGCCGGGTACTTCTTCACCTTCGGCCGCCGGGGCACCAAGGAGGACCCCATCGACCGCACCGGCCGCGAAGAGTGGCGGATGCCCCCGCTGGAGACCCTGGGCCGCCCGGTGATGTCCACCGCCCGCAAGGTCGGCATGGGCGCCCTGCGCGCCTACCTGCTGATCGCGATGATCATGGTGATCATCAAGATCGTCCAGACCGCGCTCAGCCACTGAGCCACCGATCACAGCCCGTACGGACGGGTGGTGGGCAGCGGCTCGCCACCCGTCCGTTCCTTTTCCCCGTGAAGGAGGTGCCGCCGTGCACACCCTGACCACCGTCGAGTTCCTGGTCCGGCTCGCCACCGGCATCGCCTGCGGCGCGCTGATCGGCGTCGAGCGCCAGTGGCGGGCCCGGATGGCCGGCCTGCGCACCAACGCCCTGGTCGCCGCCGGAGCCACCCTGTTCGTGCTGTACAGCGAGGTCGTCGGCGACACCGGCAGCCCCACCCGGGTCGCCTCGTACGTCGTCTCCGGCATCGGCTTCCTCGGCGGTGGCGTCATCCTGCGCGACGGCGCGGGCGTGCGCGGCCTCAACACCGCCGCCACGCTCTGGTGTTCGGCCGCCGTCGGGGTGCTGGCCGCCTCCGGAAAGCTGGAGCTGGCCGGCCTCGGCACGCTCGCCGTGCTCGCCGTCCACCTGGTGCTGCGCCCGGCCGGCCGACTGCTCGACCGGGCCCCGCAGTCCGGCAGCGACCCGGACTCCACCTCCCGGGCCACCGTCCACCTGGAGTGCGACCGCAAGGCCGAGACCCACATCCGCGCCCTGCTGCTCCAGGCCCTGGCCGCCTCCGGCCTCGCCCCCACCGGCCTGCGCGCCCGCCGCACCGACCAGGGCGACGCCACCAGCCTGCGGGCCACCGTCGCGATCACCGGGCAGGTGACCCCCGCGCTGGAGCAGGTCGTCACCCGGCTGTCGCTGGAGCCGGGCGTGCGCGACCTGCACTGGCACCTGGACGAGGATTCCGATGACCAGGGCAACGCCGCGCTGGCCTGAGGGAGTAGAACGGAAGGACCGTCACTCGACCCCGCCGGGAGGCCCGATGCTGAAACCCGACCCCAGGCACGGGCCACTGGTGCCGATGCTGCTGGTGCTGACCGTGGTCACCGGAGTGGTGGACGCGGTCAGCTACCTCGAACTCGGCCACGTCTTCGTCGCCAACATGACCGGCAACGTGGTGTTCCTCGGCTTCGCGCTGGCCGGCGCGGCGAACCTCTCGGCCACCGCCTCACTGGCCGCCCTCGCCGCCTTCCTGCTCGGCGCCGTCGCCGGCGGCCACCTCTCCCGGCACCTGCCCGGCCACCGGGGCCACCTGCTGACCGCGGCCGTCGCCGCCCAGGCGGTGCTGGTCGCCGCGAGCACCGTCCTGGCGGCCGTCATCGGGCACGGATCCGAGCCCGCCCGCTACACCCTGATCGGCCTGCTCGGCTTCGCCATGGGCTGGCAGAACGCGGTGGTCCGCTCCCTCAAGGTCCCCGACCTCACCACCACCGTGCTCACCATGACCATCACCGCCCTCGCCGCCGACCGCAGGGGCCCCCGTCGACTCGCCTCTGCCGTCTGGATGTTCGCGGGGGCGCTGGTCGGCGCGTTCCTCGTCCTCCACGCCGACGTCCCCACCGCCCTCGCGCTGGCCCTCGTCCTGCTCACCGGGGTCGCCGCCTTCACCCACCGCGCCGCCAAGCCGATCCCGGCACCCGCCTGGACCGAGCCCCTCTGAGCCGGAGGCCGCCTCACTCCTCCCCGCGGTGCCCCGCGCGGCCGCTCCAGAGCGGTTCGAGCCGGGCCCAGGCGGTGGCCCAGGCGGCCTCGGCGCGGCGGTCGAGGGCGTGGAGGCGGATCCGGAGGGCGAGGGCGAGGAGGGCGAGCAGGACGAGGAGGGCGCCGGCGCCGGTGCAGGCGGCCGACACCGCGAGGCTGGTGCGGTTGACCGGGGGAGCGGCCGCGTTGCCGTCGGGGTCGACCCAGACCGGGACGACGGCGCCCGGGACGGTCGAGCGCGGGGCCTGGACGGTACCGGTGTGCGCGGTGCCCTGCGGGTAGGCCCAGGCGGCCTCGACGTCGATCCGGTTGCCGTAGCCGCCCGAGAAGCGGCCGCCGACGGTGGCCTCGTGGTCGGGGACGGTGCCGACGACGGCGTCGACCCGGTGCAGCCGGACCCGGTCGGTCTCGGCCTGGGGCGCGGTGGAGCGGAACAGCAGCAGGGCGCCGCCGACGGACAGGGCCGTGGCCAGCAGCCCGCCGAGGAGCGCGAGCAGCCAGGCCCGGGCGCGGGCCCGGTCGACGGGGCGGGCGAGTGCCTCGTGCCGGGCACCGAGGGCCCGCCGCAGCTGACGGCCTGTTCGCCGCGTGAGCGACGCGGGCCGGGCCGGCCGGGGAGTGCTGTGCACGGTGAGGACTCCTCAGGGGCGCGGACGCGTACGGGGATTCGTGTACGGGTTTCGTTACCCAATCTCCACCCGACGGACCCCTGCGCACAAGTGTCGTGCGCGGTCGTAGTACCGATGGGCCCTCACCCCGGGACGTTCGACCCTCGGCAGCGGCGTCCCGTCCGGGCAGGCTGGAGTCCGGCCGCGCCCCCCGTGCCTGGGTGCGGCGGTGGCCCGGTTGACCGTGGGGGTGCCGGGTCCAGGTGTGGCGCAGGAGGCGATCGTGGGGGTCGCCTCCTGCCCGCCCACCCCTCATGAGCCGTGGTCCGTGGTCCGCCCTGGTCGGGGCCTTCTTCTTCCCGGATATACACTCGGTATATATCCCTGGTGTATGTTCCTCCCATGAGTGTTCCTTTGACCCTCCTGGGGCTGCTGGAGCGGGAGCCGAGCCACGGCTACGACCTCAAGCGCGACTACGACGCCCTCTTCGGGCGCGGCAAGCCCCTCCCGTACGGCCAGGTCTACTCGACCCTCGGCCGGCTGGCCCGCGACGGCAAGGTGGTGGCCGGCGAGGCGGAACCCGGCGACGGGCCCGAGCGCAAGCGCTACGTCATCACCGAGACGGGGGCGACCGAGTTCGAGACCTGGCTTCAGGAGCCGGTCGCGCCCGAACCCAACCTCCAGTCCGTGCTCTTCACCAAGGTCGTGCTGGCCCTGATGCTCGGCCGCGACGCCGAGCTGTACCTGGACACCCAGCGCGCCGCCCACCTGCGCCGGATGCGCGAACTCACCGAACTGCGCCGCTCCGGCGCCCTGGTGGACGCCCTGCTCGCCGACCACGGCCTGTTCCACCTCGACGCCGACCTGCGCTGGATCGACCTCACCGCGGCCCGGCTGGACGCGCTCGCCGCGGAGGTGCGCCGATGACCGCCGTGATCGAGGCCCGCGACATCGCCCTCGCCTTCGGCGAGACACCCGCCCTTCGCGGCGCCAGCCTGTCCGTCCAGGCCGGCGAGGTGCTGGCCATCATGGGCCCCAGCGGCTCGGGCAAGTCGACGTTACTCCACTGCCTGGCGGGCATCCTGGTGCCCGACGCGGGCGAGGTGCTGTTCGACGGGCAGCGCCTGGACACCATGAGCGAGGCCCGGCGCAGCGCCCTGCGCCGGGACCAGTTCGGCTTCGTGTTCCAGTTCGGCCAACTGGTACCGGAGTTGACGGCCGAGGAGAACATCGCGCTGCCGCTGCTGCTGAACGGCGTGCGCCGGGGCACCGCGCTGGCCCAGGCCCGGCCCTGGTTCGCCCGGCTCGGCCTGGACGGCATGGAACGCCGCCGCTCCGGCGAGCTGTCCGGCGGTCAGGCGCAGCGGGTGGCCCTGGCCCGGGGCCTGGTGGCCCGTCCGCAGGTGCTGTTCGCCGACGAGCCGACCGGCGCGCTGGACTCGCTGACCGGCGAGCAGGTGATGGAGCTGATGGTCGGCGCGGCCCGCGACCAGGGCACCACCGTCATCCTGGTCACCCACGAGGCCAGGGTCGCCGCCTACGCCGACCGCGAGGCGATCGTCCGCGACGGCCAGGCCCGGGTGCTCCCCGCCGGATCGGTGGCCCCGTGATCGCCTTCTCGCTCCGACTGGCCGTCAGCGGCGGCCGGGAGGCCCTGGCCCGGCTGGTGATGATCGCGGCGGCGGTCGCGATCGGGGTCGGGCTGCTGCTCTCGACGCTCGCCGGCATCCACGCGATCGACCGGTCCAACCAACGGCAGCTCTGGATGAACACGGGGGTCAAGGGCGCCACCGCCGCGGCCCCGGTGGACCCGCTCTGGTGGGGCGCCCGGGGGGACTACTACCGGGGGAAGACCGTCTTCCGGGCCGATGTCGCCCCCACCGGGCCCACCGCGCCCGTCCCGCCCGGCCTGAGCCGGCTGCCGGCACCGGGCGAGTACTACGCCTCGCCCGCCCTGGAGAGGCTGCTGCGCGACGTGCCGGCCGTCGAACTGGGGGACCGCTTCCCGGGCCGGCTGGTCGGCACTCTCGGGAACGACGCGCTGCCCTCCCCGGACACCCTGGCGGTGGTCGTGGGCCGTACGGAGGACGAGGTCAAGGTCCTTCCGAGGGCCACGACCGTCACGAGCATCGCCACCGCCCTGCCGGCCGACTGCGACAACGACTGCTTCGGCGCGGGCGTGCACGGCGACCGGATGGTCCTGGTGCTCACCGTGGTGGCCGGGGCGCTGATCTTCCCGGTGCTGATCTTCATCGGCACCGCGACCCGGCTGTCCGCCGCCACCCGGGAGCAGCGCTACGCCGCGATGCGCCTGGTGGGGGCCACACCGGGCCAGGTGTCGGTCATCTCGGCGGTGGAGTCCACGGTGGCCGCGGTGACCGGTACCGCCCTCGGCTTCGGCCTGTACTTCGCACTGAGGCCCCTGATGGCCGACGTGCCGTTCACCGGCGACCGCTTCTTCATCGACGACCTGGGCATCGGCCTCCCGCAGGTCGCCGGGGTGGTGCTGGGCGTACCGGTGGCGGCCGCGCTCGCCGCCCGGTTCGCGCTGCGCCGGGTCGCCATCTCGCCGCTCGGGGTCAGCCGCAGGGTCACCCCGAAGCCGCCCACCGCCTGGCGGGCGGTCCCGCTGCTGGCGGGTCTGGGCGAGCTGGGCTACTTCGTCGCGAACCCCCCGGCGAGCACCAGCACGCAGTCGGCGGGCTACCTCAGCGGCTTCGTGCTGGTGATGCTCGGTCTGGTGATCGCGGGGCCGTGGCTCACCATGACGGCCTCCCGGGCGGTGGCCCGGCGGACCAGCCGTCCGGCCACGCTGATCGCGATGCGACGCCTGGGCGATGACCCGAGGGCGGGCTTCCGTTCGGTCGCCGGCCTGGTGCTGGCCCTGTTCGTGACCACCGCGACGCTGGGCATCATGGGCAGCATCAACGCGAACATGAGCTCGCTCATCGGCGCTCAGGGGGTCCTCAAGGCCGTGGTGACCACCCCGATGGGCGGCCCGGAGAGTTCGCTGGTGGTCCCGGCGGTGCCCGACGATCTGGCGGCGCGGGCCCGGGCCGTCCCGGGCTTCGAGGGGATGGCGCTGGTGCACGACAACCCGGCCGGGATCGGTGCGTACCAGTACGGCCGGGAGCGGATCGTGCCTCCCCTGGTGCGCTGTTCGGAACTCGCGCAGATTCCCGTGGTCGGCCACTGCGCGCCGGGGGCCACCGTCGCGGCCGTCGACCGGAACGTGTTCCTGGACCTCCAGGCGAACACCGACAAGGAGTGGCCGGCGGCGCCGGTCTCCGCCGAGGAGGTCGCCGCCCTCCCGGTGCGGATGGTCTACGCGACCACCGACGGCTCCACGTCCGCCAAGGAACAGCTGCGGACGATCTTCAACCGGGAACTCCCGCGCTACGAGGCCCGGATGGCGCAGGACTGGAGCTCCGAGGGGCAGAGGAAGCTCCAGGGCTGGCGCCAGCTCGCGAACGTCGTCCTGCTGACCACCCTGCCGATCGCCGGGTGCAGCCTCGCGGTGAGCGTGGTGGCCGGACTCTCCGACCGCCGCCGCCCGTTCGCGATGCTGCGGCTGACCGGGGCGCCGCTGCGGCTGCTGCAACGGGTGCTCGGGCTGGAGAGCGCCCTGCCGCTGCTGGTGGTGTCGGCGGTCGCGATCGGGACGGGCTTCGCCGCGGCGGCGATGTTCCTCAAGGCGCAGATGAAGTTCGACCTGGTGTCCCCGGGGGCGGAGTACTACGGGCTGACGGCCTTCGGGCTGGCCGCCTCGCTCGGGATCATCGCCTCGACGCTGCCGCTGCTGAAGCGGATCACCGGGCCCGAGGCGGCCCGCAACGGCTGAGTCGTGCTCAAGCCGCCCCGTCGCCCGCGGATCAGCGGGCGACGGGGTAGCCGTGCGTCCCGTCCCGTGGCACCGCGACGGGCTCCGGCAGCCAGCTGCCGAGCACCAGCGCGGACGGGTAGAACATCGGCTCCGGCAGGGCGTCCACCGGGAAGCGCTCCCAGCCGGCGCAGGTGTGCGGCTCGGTGACCACCGCCTCGGCCAGGCTCGGCGGGGCCAGCACGGCGGCGGTCAGCCGGGGCCGGCCGAGCTCGTGGTCGAGGTGCAGGGCGAGCACCCGCATCTCCTCGGCCGGCAGCACGATGCCGGTCTCCTCGGCGAGTTCGCGGGCCGCGGTCAGCTCGAAGGACTCGCCCGGGTCGACCTTGCCGCCGGGCAGGCTCCAGGTGGGCGGCTCGCCGGCCGTGATCCGGCGGCCGATCAGGACCCGGCCGTCCCCGGTGGGCACGATGATCCCGGCGCCGAGCAGCGGTGCCGTGGTCGCGGGGCGCGGTGCGGTGGTCAACTCGCCATCTCCTTCAGGTGGTCACCAGTTGGCGCGCTCGTAGTCCTTGAGGAAGCAGCCGTACAGGTCCTCGCCCGCCTCGCCGCGCACGATCGGGTCGTACACCCGGGCCGCGCCGTCCACCAGGTCGAGCGGGGCGTGGAAGCCCTCGTCGGCCAGGCGCATCTTGTCCGGGTGCGGCCGCTCGTCGGTGATCCAGCCGGTGTCGACGGCGGTCATCAGGATGCCGTCGGTCTGGAACATCTCCTGCGCGCTGGTGCGGGTGAGCATGTTGAGCGCGGCCTTGGCCATGTTGGTGTGCGGGTGGCCGGCGCCCTTGTAGCCGCGCGAGAAGACGCCCTCCATCGCGGAGACGTTGACCACGTACTTGCGGCGGGAGGCGGAGGCGGCCATCGCCGGGCGCAGCCGGCTGATCAGGATGAACGGCGCGGTGGAGTTGCAGAGCTGGACCTCCAGCAGCTCCATCGGACCCACCTCCGAGACGGTCTGCACCCAGCTGTTGGTGTCCGCGAGGTCGGGCACCAGGCCGCCGGCGTCGATCGCCGTGCCGGCCTCGATCCGGGCGGGCGTGGCGGAGCCGGTGACCAGCGCGAGCGAGGTGACGTCCTCGGCGGCCAGCCGCCGTTCGTCGCCGCTCGCCTGGTGGGGGAGCGCGGGCAGGTCGACGCTGCCGCTGCCGAAGCGGCCGATCGTGGTGGCCTGCGGCAGCTCGCCGGCGGGCAGCGGGGCGGACTCGGCGTTGACCAGCTCGCGGTAGGACTCCGGCGGGCGGCGCACGGTCTGCGCGGCGTTGTTGATCAGGATGTCCAGCGGGCCGTCGGCGGCGACCTCGTCCGCCAGGGCCATCACCTGGGCCGGGTCGCGCAGGTCGATGCCGACGATCTTGAGGCGGTGGATCCACTCGGCGCTGTCCGGCATCGCCTTGAAGCGGCGGATGGCGTCGTTGGGGAAGCGGGTGGTGATGGTGGTGTGGGCGCCGTCGCGCAGCAGCATCAGCGCGATGTACATCCCGATCTTGGCCCGGCCGCCGGTCAGCAGCGCGCGCTTGCCGGTGAGGTCGGCCCGGGCGTCTCGGCGGGTGCGGTTCTTGACGGCGCAGTCCTGGCAGAGGTTGTGGTAGAAGGCGTCGACCTCGACGTACCGCTGCTTGCAGGTGTAGCAGGAGCGCGGCCGCTCCAGGATGCCGGCGATCTCGGTGGTGGTGACGGTGGTCAGGCCGAAGGCGCCGGCCGTCTCGTCGTCGATCCGGGTCGGGGCGCCGGTGGCGGTCCGGGCGGTGACCGCGCGGTCGTTGGCGGTCTTGCGGGCCCGGGTCTCCTGGCGGCGGCGCTGCTTGAGGGTCCGGAATATGCCGCCGACGGCCTTGCGGACGGTGATCGCGTCCGGGTGGTCGACGTGCAGCTCGTCCAGCTCGGCGAGCACCTCCAGGCAGAGCCTCAGCCGCTCGGGGTCGAGGCCGGGACCGTAGTCGATCTCCTCCTCGGTGCCCTCGCCGACGCCTTCGCCCCGGTCCCGCTCGATGTCCGTCTGCCCGATGCCCACGCCTGGTGTCGCTTTCCCGTTCGCCTCGCCCATTACCGCGTGAATGCTACGGGAGTGGCCCGGGCCGGGGCGAAAAGTGGTCCGGGGCAGGGGGTGGACCGGCTGCCGGAACCGGGGCGAACCGGCGTTCCGGGCTCGGTTGGTGCTCGTCCGGTGCTTGTTTGGATGATCCTCCATGTCTACGCGCGGAGCATTGATCAGGGCTTGTGCACAGCACCAGCAATGCTCTTCGAACTGGCTTTTGCCCCTGCCCTCCCGGAGAATCGAACGCTGGGTGCCGGGCGCCCGAGTGCGCCCTGGCGGCATCGCCGCAACCGCACCCGAGGTGTAATTTCTCCCAGCCAGAGAGCCCCTTCATGCGTTTCCTGAATGACCTCAAGCCCTCGTACGACCTGACGTACGACGACGTCTTCATGGTCCCCAGCCGTTCCGCCGTGGGCTCCCGGCAGGGCGTCGACCTCTCGTCGAACGACGGCACCGGCACCACCATCCCGCTGGTCGTCGCCAACATGACCGCCATCGCGGGCCGCCGGATGGCCGAGACCGTCGCCCGCCGCGGCGGCCTGGTCGCCATCCCGCAGGACATCCCCACCGAGGTCATCGCCGAGGTCGTCTCCTGGGTCAAGCGGCGCCACCTGGTCTTCGACACCCCGATCACGCTCTCGCCCGGCGCCACCGTCGCCGAGGCCCTCTCCCTGCTGCACAAGCGCGCGCACGGCGCCGTCGTGGTGGTCGAGGACGACAAGCCGGTCGGCGTGGTCACCGAGTCCGACTGCCAGGGCGTGGACCGCTTCACCAGCCTGGCCGACATCATGTCCCGCGATCCGCTGGTGCTGGACGAGGGCATCGAGCCGCGGGCCGCGTTCGACCGGCTCTCCGAGGCGCACCGCAAGCTCGCCCCGGTGGTCGACGGCGAGGGCCGACTGGTCGGCATCCTCACCCGCAAGGGCGCGCTGCGCGCCACCCTGTACACCCCGGCCGTGGACGCGAACGGCAGGCTGCGGATCGCCGCCACCGTCGGCATCAACGGCGACGTCGCGGCCAAGGCCGCGGCGCTGATCGAGGCCGGCGCCGACGTGCTGGTGGTGGACACCGCGCACGGCCACCAGGAGTCCATGATCAACGCGCTGCGCGCCGTGCGCGGCCTGGACCCGAAGGTCCCGATCGTGGCCGGCAACGTGGTCTCCGCCGCCGGGGTCCGCGACCTGGTCGAGGCCGGCGCCGACATCCTCAAGGTCGGTGTCGGCCCGGGCGCCATGTGCACCACCCGGATGATGACCGGCGTCGGCCGCCCGCAGTTCTCCGCCGTCCTGGAGTGCGCCGCCGAGGCGCGCCGGCTCGGCAGGCACGTCTGGGCCGACGGCGGCGTGCGGCACCCCCGCGACGTCGCCATGGCGCTGGCCGCCGGCGCCTCCAACGTGATGATCGGTTCCTGGTTCGCCGGCACCTACGAGTCCCCGGGCGACCTCCAGACCGCCGCCGACGGCCGCCAGTACAAGGAGAGCTTCGGGATGGCCTCGGCCCGTGCGGTGAGCAACCGCACCGCCCAGGACTCCACGTACGACCGGGCCCGCAAGGCGCTGTTCGAGGAGGGCATCTCGCACTCCCGGATGTTCCTCGACCCGGCCCGCCCGGGCGTCGAGGACCTGATCGACTCGATCGTGGCCGGGGTGCGCAGCTCCTGCACCTACGCGGGCGCGGGCACCCTGGAGGAGTTCCACGAGAAGGCGATCGTGGGCATCCAGAGCGCGGCCGGCTACGCCGAGGGCAAGCCGCTGCACTCCAGCTGGGCCTGAGCGGGGCGGGCGCGGACGTCCGCGTCCGTGCCGTCGGCGGCGTCCACGCTGCCGTCGGCGTCCGCGCTGTCAACAGTGTCCGCACCGTCGACAGTGTCCGCACTGTCCGTACCGCCGGCCGTCCGGCTCCTCGACTCGGGGAGCCGGGCGCTCGCGGCCGTGTCGCCGCCGGGTCGCGGCCGTGCCGCCGCTGTGTCGCGGCCGTTTCGCGGCCCTCGGGCCCCGGTGGGGTCAGAGGGGGAGCAGCAGGGCGCGGCCGAGCAGTCCGACCGAGCCGTCGAGCGTGGCGGCGAACGCCCGGGCGGCGCCCGGCAGGCCGCGCAGCTCCCAGAGCGCCCGCACCGCGGACCAGGCCCCCTCGCGGGCGGCCTCGACCGACCAGGTGCCGAGCAGGTGGGTGAGCGGCTCGGCGTGCTCCAGCAGGTCCGGCCCGGGCAGCAGCTGTTCCCGGGCGGCCGACTCCAGTTCGGCCAGCACCCCGTTGATCCGGTGGTAGTCCTCCTCGACCTCGTCGGGCTCGCAGCCCCGGTGGTGGCAGAGATCCACCACGGCCAGCGGCAGGTCGTGCTGGATGTGGGCGTTCATCCCGGCCAGCGCGAACTGGAGCGGGTGCACGCCCGGGTGGGCGCGCAGCGCGAACAGAGGCCGCCAGCAGGCGGGCGGCTCCTGTCCGGCCGCGTCGGCGGCCACGGCCAGCAGGTACCGCCCGGCGAACACCACGTCCAACTCGGCCATCGCCGTCGGGTCGGCGAAGTAGCCGCCGCCGAGCCGGTCGCGCACCGCCTCCGTGACGGCGAGGTAGAGCCGGTTGAAGACCGCCACCCCGTCGGCCGGGGGCAGGCCCGCCGCGATCTCCCGCAGTCGGCCGACCACCTCCTCGACCGTGGCCGGCGTACGGATCGTCGCGGTACCGGGCATGCGCCACCCTCCAAGGTCGATCGTGCACTGATCGCATCATCGTGGCAGCGTGGACGGGTGCCCGGCGGGTGCGCCGCGCGCGTCCGTCGACGTGGGGTGGCACCGGCCGTGGCCTTGCCCCGGCTTGGTCGTGACTTTGCTGTGACTTTACCCGCGCTCCACCTCCTGCCATGATCCGTGCCCGTGATCAACCGTCGCTCCCTGATGACCGCGCTCGCCGCGGCCCCGGCCCTCGCGTCCGTCGGCTTCGCCCTGCGGGGCACCCCCGCGTACGCCGCCGACCTCTACCCCTCCAACACGGCGCTCTACACCGACCCGACCCTGGTCGAGGGCGTCGACTACGGCCGCCGTTACCGCCGGCACCTGATCGACGACCAGAGCCCGCAGAGCGGTACGGCGCTCATCCGGACCACCGTCATCGCCCCGCACGGCGGCGGCATCGAGGGCGGGACCTCCGAGCTGGGCCTGTCCATCGCCGGCTACCACCCGGCCGACCTCGCCCCGACGCCCGCCGCCGGGCCGGTGCACGACTTCTGGATGTTCGAGGGCCTGCGTTCCTCCAACAACAGCGCGCTGCACGTCACCTCGACCCACTGCGACGACGGCGTCGCCCGCGCGATGTGCGCCGGCAGCCGCAACGTGCTGTCGCTGCACGGCTGCACCCCCGCCCAGGCCGGACTGGAGGCCGGGGCGCAGGCCGTGCTGGTCGGCGGACTGAACTCCGCCTTCCGCCAGTACCTGATGGAGGAGTTCGCCGCAGCGGGCATCCGGGCCGTGACGGCCTCCGGGGAGGAGGAGATCGCCGGAATCTCCCCGGAGAACATCTGCAACCGCAGCCTGCTCGGCATGGGCGCGCAGCTGGAGATGACCACCGACCTGCGGGCCGCGATGTTCGCCCCGGGCAAGAACACCCGGGCCGACCGGGCGGCCAACACCCTGCCGCTGTTCTGGAGCTTCACGACCGCGGTCCGGACCGCGATCCAGCGCCTGGAGGCGACCCAGCCCGTCCTCTGAGCCGCCGACGGCGGTGACGATCGGCGGCGATGACCGTCGGCAGTGACCGGATCCCGGCCGTGCACCCCGCGGCCGGGATCAGCCCAGCTCGTACGCCAGGACGTAGGTGTGGGTGCCGGACTCGTCGACGGCCAGCCGGAACTCCCCGGTGATACCGGTCAGCTCGCCCGCTCCCGTGCCCGGCACCACGCGTATCGTCACCCCGGTGGTGTCCCAGGCCGCGTGCTGGAGCACGAACGACCCCTTGCGCCCGTCCAGTTCGCCCGTCACCTGCTCCACCGCGACGTAGGACGCCGGCTCGCCGGACGTGCCTCCGACGGAGAGCATCCGCACCTCGCCGGTGCCGCTCAGCCCGCCCGTGAAGGCCTTGGTGATCCGGACCCGCCCGAAGGAGGCGCCCTCACGCTCCTCCGTCTCCACCGGCTCGAACGCCGTCACCTCGAACGACCCGCTCGCCTCGAATCCCATGGCACGCTCCCCTCGTCAGTCGACCCCGCGGCCGGCACCCCGCCGACCGTGTGTGAAGCCTTGCACACGGCACTGACAATCGCGCCCGACGACCGCGCCCGGGCCGGCCGCCGCACCTCGGCGCCCGGGGCGCGGGGCGCGGGCACTAGGCTGGGCCGGGAGATGAGACGCAAGAGCCGCCGCCCGACCTCCCCCCTCCCGCAGCGCCACGGCGTGGACCCGGTCCACCTGCGGCTGCCGTTCGAGGGCGACTGGCCGACCGTGCGGGAGTACCTGGTCGAGCGGCTGCCCGCCGTGGGCGCGGCGCGGATCGACGCGGCGCTGCGCGACGGCGAGATCGTCGGCGAGCAGGGCCCGATCGCCCTCGACGAACCGTTTCGCCCCGGCGCCCACCTGTGGTTCTACCGCGACCTCCCGGACGAGGTGCGGGTGCCCTTCGAGCTGGTGGTGCTGCACCGCGACGAGCACCTGGTCGTGATCGACAAGCCGCACTTCCTGGCCACCACCCCGCGCGGCCGGCACGTCGTCGAGACGGCGCTCTCCCGGCTTCGGCACGACCTCGACCTGCCCGCGCTCAGCCCGGCCCACCGGCTCGACCGGCTCACCGCCGGCCTGGCCATGTTCGTGGTCCGGCCCGAGGACCGCGGCGCGTACCAGACGCTGTTCCGCGACCGCGAGGTGCGCAAGGAGTACCAGGCGATCGCCCCGTACGACCCGGCGCTGAGCCTGCCGCGCACCGTGCGCAGCCACATCGTCAAGGAGCGCGGCGTGATCGCCGCCCGGGAGCTCGACGCGCCGCCGAACAGCGAGAGCCGGATCGACCTGCTGGAACGGCGCGACGGCCTCGCCCGGTACCGGCTGCGGCCGTTGAGCGGGCGCACCCACCAGCTGCGGCTGCACATGAGCGGCCTCGGCCTGCCGATCCTCGGCGACCCGGTGTACCCGCGGGTGCTGCCCGAACCGGCCCCGGGCGACTTCCGCCGTCCGCTGCAACTTCTCGCCTCGGTCGTCGAGTTCACCGACCCGCTGACCGGCGGGGAGCGCCGCTTCGAGAGCCGCCGCACGCTCGCCGCCTGGACCGACCCGCAGGCCTGGGAGGCCGGGCCGACGGCCTGACCGAGCGTCGCAGTCCCAAGGCAGTCCCAGGGCAGTCCTAGGACAGCCCGCCGATGTAGGGCGAACGGAGGAGCCGGCCCCGGGTCCGGTGGCCGATCCGGCCGGGGCCCCGGCGGCGGGATCGTTGGGCCATGAACGCAACACGGCACACCGCCCCCGCACCCGTCGCCCTGGTCACCGGCGCCTCCCGCGGCCTCGGCCTGGCACTCGCGCACGCCCTCGCCGCCGAGGGCTGGAAACTGGTGATCACCGCCCGCGGCCGGTCCGAACTCGCCGTGGCCGAGGCGGGCCTGGCCACCGTCACCGAGGTGGTCGCCCTGCCCGGATCGATCGTCGACGACGACCACCGCGCCCGCCTGGCCCGAGCCGCCGACGAACTCGGCGGCGCCAGCCTCCTGGTCAACAACGCCGGTACGCTCAACGGCGCCCCCCGCCCCGGCGGCGAACCGCTGCCCCGGCTGGCGGACCACCCGCTGCCCGACCTGCTGGAGACCTTCGAGGTCAACGCGCTCGCCCCGATCGCGCTCACCCAACTGGTCCTGCCCCAGCTGCGCGCCCACTCCGGCGCCGTCCTCAACATCAGCTCGGACGCCTCCGTGATCGCCTACCCCGGCTGGGGCGGGTACGGCGCCAGCAAGGCCGCACTGGACCTCGCCACCGCCGTACTCGCCCTGGAGGAGCCTGGGTTGAGCGTCTGGGCGGTCGACCCGGGCGCCATGCGCACCCGGATGCTGCAGGAGGCCGGCCCGGGCGAGGACATCTCCGGCGAGCCGCTGCCCGAGCAGGTCGCGCCGGCCCTGCTCGGCCTGCTGCGCTCGCGCACCCCCTCCGGCCGCTACCGCGCCGAGGACCTGGCGGGCGCCGCGCCGGCTGCCGTGTCGGCCGTGGACCGAGGTGGCCGATGACGGCCCCGGCCGACTTCGGGCTCGACATCGCCGTTCCGCCCGAACTCTCCGCCCGCGCACCGGCGGAGGCGCGCGGCGGTGCCCGGGACGGCGTGCGGATGCTGGTCGGTCGGCGCTCCACCGGCGGCGTGGAGCACCGCCGCTTCACCGACCTGCCCGAGGTACTGCGCCCGGGGGACCTCCTGGTGGTCAACAACTCGGCCACCCTCCCCGCCGCGCTGCCCGGCCGGCTGCCCGACGGCTCGCCGGTCGCGCTGCACCTCTCCTCCGCCCAGCCGGACCAACACGGCTCCCATCTGGTCGAGTTGCGCCGGGTCGTGCCGGGAGAGGCGGCGGCCTACTACCCGCCGGAGGAGTCCCCGGCCCGCGTCGGGCTGCGGGTCGCCCTGCCCGCCGGTGGCGCGGCCGAGCTGCGCCGGCCCTTCACCGCCCGCCTCTGGTACGCCGAACTCGCCCTGCCCACACCGCTGTTGCGCTACCTCGACCTGCACGGCCGGGCGATCCGGTACGGCTACGTGGACCGCGATTGGCCGATCGAGGCCTACCAGACGGTCTTCGCGACCGTCCCCGGCAGCAGCGAAATGCCCAGCGCGGCCCGGCCGTTCGGCCCCGAGGTGGTGGCTCGGCTGGCCGGCCGGGGCGTGCTGGTCGCGCCGGTCACCCTGCACACCGGGGTGGCCTCGCCGGAGGCGCACGAGGCCCCGTACGCCGAACGCTTCCGCGTCCCGGAGGCCACCGCCCGGCTGGTCGGGCACGTGCGGGCCGGGGGCGGCCGGGTGATCGCCGTCGGCACCACCGTCGTGCGCGCCCTGGAGTCGGCCGTCGCGTCGGACGGAACGCTCCAGGAGGCCGACGGCTGGACGGAGTTGGTGATCACCCCCGAGCGCGGCGTGCGCGCCGTCGACGGCCTGCTCACCGGCTGGCACGAACCCCGCGCCTCGCACCTGCTGATGCTCGCCGCCGTCGCGGGCCGCCCGCTCCTGGTGGCCTGCTACCGCGAGGCGGTGCGACACCGCTACCTGTGGCACGAGTTCGGCGATGTCAACCTGCTGCTGCCGGACTGATCGGGGGAGCGCGTCTACGCGGTGGGGAACCCCGGAGGCAGCTCCAGTTCGAACCAGACCACCTTGCCGTCCTTCGTCCGGCGGGAGCCCCAGCGGTGGGCCAGTTCGTTCACCAGGTGGATGCCGCGACCGCCCTCGTCATCGGCGTGGGCGCGCCGGATCCGGGGTGTCTCGCTCTCCTGGTCGGCGACCTCGATGGTGAGCACCCGGTTGCAGAACAGCCGTAGCTGGGTGGGGGATCCGGCGTGCACCAGGGCGTTGGTGATCAGCTCGCTGGTGAGCAGCTCGGCCCAGTCGGTGAGCGAGCTGAGGCCCCAGGCGGCCAGCGTCTCGCGGGTGAAGCTGCGGGAGTGGGCGACCATCGCGTGGTCGCCGGTGAGCGGCAGGGAGGCGATCCGGTCCGCGCCGTCCGGGCGGACCTGCGCCATGATGACGGCGATGTCGTCCTCGGCGCTGCGGCCGGTGAGCCGGGCCAGGACGGCGTCGCAGGTCTGCTCCAGTGAGCGGCCCCGGTCGGCGACCGTGCGGCAGAGCAGCCGCAGGCCCTCGTCCAGGTCGCGGCCCCGGCGCTCGACCAGCCCGTCGGTGTAGAGGGTCAGGAGGGCCTCCTCGGGGAGGGTGAACTCGACGCTCTCGAACGGGACTCCGCCGACGCCGAGCGGCGCCCCGGGTGGCAGATCGACCAGGTGCGCGTTCCCGTGGGTGTCGGCGACCACCGGTGGCAGATGGCCGGCGCAGGCGGCGGTGCAGCTTCGGCCCACCGGGTCGTACACCACGCAGACGCAGGTGGCGAACTGGCCCTCGCCGAGCGCCGTGGTGGCCTCGTCCAGCCGGTACAGCACCCGCTCGGGGTCCAGGTCCAGGGTGATCAGCGTCCTTGCGACCGTGCGGAGTTGGCCCATGGTGGCGGCGGCGCGGATGCCGTGGCCCATCACGTCGCCGACGATCAGCGCGGCCCGCCCGGAGGGGAGCGGCACCACGTCGAACCAGTCGCCGCCGACCTCGCTGACCACGCTGCTGGGCAGGTAGCGGTAGGCGAGCTCCAGACCGGGCGTGCGGTGGATCTCCTCCGGCAGCAGACTGCGTTGGAGGGTGAGCGCGGTGTCCCGCTCGCGGCGGTAGAGCCGCCCGTTGTCGATCGCCAGCGCGGTGCGGGCGGCGAGCTCCTCGGCCAGCGAGCGGTCCGCCGGGCTGAACGGCACCGGGTTGCGGGTGCGGACGAACTCCGCGCCGCCCAGTACGTGTCCGCGCGCGACCAGCGGCACCATCAGGTAGGAGTGCACCCCGGCGGTGAGGCTCGGCTGCACCCGGTCGGGGGTGGCGACGATCCGGCGCAGCTCCGTCTCGGTCACCTCGGACACCAGGATCGAGCGTCCGGTGCGCAGGCTCTGCGCGTACAGTTCGGCGGAATGCGAGGTCTCGCCGGTCCGGTCGGCCGCCCCCGCCATGTCGGCGTCCGGGGTCGAGTCGCCGACCGCCACCGCCCGCATCAGCACCGGCCCCTCGGCCGGGACGGGCCCGGGCTCCTCGCCGCTGAGCACCGCCTCGCGCAGGTCCACGGTGACGAAGTCGGCGAAGCGCGGGATCACCACCTCCACCAACTCCCGGGCGGTGCGGTGCAGATCGAGGGTGGTGCCGATCCGGTTGCTGGCCTCGTTCAGCAGGCTCAGCCGCTGCTGGGCGGCCCAGGCCTCGTCCAGCGCCCGCTGCCGGGCGGCGGCCGCGTCGCGCTCGCGGGTGAACAGCAGCGCGTTGTCGATCGACACCGCGGCCCGCACCGCCAACTCCCCGGCCAGCGCGAGGTCCTCGGCGTCGTACGGGCGCTCCACCAGGGTGCGGTAGAAGCCCGCGACGCCGACCGCGCTGCCGCGCGCGATCAGGGGGACGACCATGAAGGAGAGCACGTTCTGCTCCCGTACGGCGGCGGTGCGCACCGGGTCGTCGGCGAACCAGGCCATGCCCTCCTCGTCCATCCGCGGCACCAGCACCGGCTCGCGGTGGGACAGGCTCCACGCGTACGGCGAACCGGGCAGGAAGCGGTGGACCCCGCCGAGCCGGTCGATCGGTGCGAGGGTGGAGCCGCGCACCGAGTGGAAGGCCATCCGCCGCAGCAGAGCCGAACCGTCCGGCGAGGCGCGGGCCTCGCGCTCACCGCGGACGAGGTCGTCCAGGACCTCCACCACCACGGTGTCCGCCAGTCGGGGCGTGGCCACCTCGGCCAACTCCTGCGCGGTGCGGTCGAGATCGAGCGTGGTGCCGATCCGGGCGGAGGCCACGTTGACCAGTGCCAGCCGCTCCTGCGCGGCCTTCGCCTCGCGCAGCGCCTGCTGTCGTGCCAGCACGGTCTGGTGCTCGCGCAGGTACAGCCGGGCGTTGTCGATCGAGACGGCCGCGCGCGAGGCCAGCTCGTCGCCCAGGGTGATGTCCGCCGCGGCGAAGGACTCGCGCGCGCCGCGCCGCGAGTACACCACCATGCCCAGCGTGGTGCCGCGCGCCACCAGCGGAGTGATCCGCACCGAACGCGGCCGGTCGCCGAGGAACGCCCGGCGGCGGCTCTCGTCGATGCCCTCGCTCAGCAGCGGCAGCTCCCAGGACGGCACCACCACCGTCCGGCCGCCGGTCAGCGCCCGGGCGTACGGGGAGTCCGCCGACAGCTCGTGCACCGCGTCCACCGGCAACGCCTCGGCCGGGTACAGCGGGTCGGCGGTCGCCAGGGCCAGGCGGCGCACCAGTTGAGGGGCGTGGGGCGCGGGCGGCTCGACGTCGCGGCCGGCCACCAGCGCCTCCAGCGCGAACACCGCGCTGATGTCGGCGATCCTGGGCACCATCGCGTCGGCCAGCTCGCGGGCGGTCCTGCGCAGGTCGAGCGTGGTGCCGATCGAGGCGGTCGCGTCGACCAGCAGGGCGAGCCGCTCCTGCGCGCGGGCCGCCCGGGCGTCGGCGCGGAAACGCTCGGTGATGTCGATGACGGTCGCGCTGACCCCGAGCACCCGCCCGGCCCGGTCCGCCAGCCGGAAGAACGAGGCGGACCACGCGTGCTCGTGCCGCGGATCCCCGGGGGTGCGGCCCTGCGCGTGGAAGTCCACCACCGGCTCGCCGCCCGCCAGCACCCGTCGCATCTCCGCCTCGACCTCGGTGCCGTTGATCTCGGGCAACATCTCGGTGAGCCGGTGGCCCAGGTGTTCCTCGGGGGTCATCCCGTGCACCCGGGCCAGCGCCTCGTTCAGCCGGACGAAGCGCAGCTCGGTGTCGAGCACCGCCATGCCGATCGGGGACTGGGTGAAGAAACCGTCCAGCACCGCCAGGTCCGCCTGGAGCCGGCGCAGCGTGGTCACCTCGGAGGCGACGGCCAGCACCAGGGGAGCCCCGCCGGGCCCGCGGATCGGGTGCGTACGGAACTCCAGGTTCACCATGTGCCCGTCCCGGTGCCGCACCGGGAACACCCCGGACCACTCCCGGCCCTCCAGGATCTGCCGGAACAGCTCCAGCACCTCGGGCCGCCGCTCGTCGGTGGTCAGCAGCCGGGCGGCCTTCGCCCCGACGGCCTCGTCGGCACGGTAGCCGAGCAGTGCCTCGGCGTCGCCGCTCCAGTGGAGGATCCGTCCGTCGGCCTCGATCAGCGCCGTGGCGATCGGCACCATCAGCAGGGGGTTCTGCCGCGGCTCCCCCTGGCGCCGCCCGTCGTCGTTCACCATGGCCAGAGAACCGTCCGGAGATCGTTCCCCCCAGCCCTGTCATCTTCGCACGCGGCCCCGGGCGGCCGCTCACCGTGCGGGCAGCAGGCGTTCCAGGTGGAAGGGCGCCTCGGGGCTGTCGTCGACCAGCGACTGCACCAGGTAGCGGCCCGGCGGGAGCTCGACGGACAGGTACTCGCCGCGCTCGCGGATGTCCTCGCCGTCGTACGCCGCGTCCGTGAGCAGGTACCGCCCGGCCGGCAGCTCCACCGTCGGCCCGTCCGCCCACACCCCCGAGCGCAGTGCCTCCCGCACCAGCGGCCGGACCTCGTCCGAGCACTCGCAGTGGACCGGCCGCACGAACACCCGCTCCTCGGCCAGCCACCCGATCGGCAGGGGCTCCCCGGCCAGCACCAGCACGTCCCCGTGCCCGTCCACCGGGAACGCGGTCGCGTACTCCCCGATGTACTCCTCCATCAGCTCCTCCACGCGGTCGTACGTCCAGCCCTCGACCGCCCGCTCCGGGCACACCACGTACCGCCCGCTGTCCGTCCCGTCCAGCCAGCCCTGCTCCACGTGCATCATGCGGGGCATCCTCGCACGTCAGACGGGTTCACCGGCCCCTGAGCCAGCACCCCGGAGCCACCCGCAGCCGCCCCGCGCCGACGGGCGGCGGGCCAGCGCTTCGATACGGGCGCCGCCGGATCAACGGGCTCCCGGCCGGCAGACGGTGTCGGGCGCGCTCCCCGCCTGATGGGCCGAACCTCCCACGACCTCACGGCCGAATCCCGAGGGTCCAGCTCCAGCCGCTCGCGTAGGAAGTCGGGCCCGCCGACTTCTCGTGCGTGCCGTTCCCCTACACCCGGACGTGCACGAGACCGGGGAGTTCGGTGCGGCGGGCTCCCATGTCGTGCCCCGGATCAGGCTCACCGGCACCCGGTGCGCGCGAGAAGTCGGGCCCGCCGACTTCTCACTCCTGAGCGGGTGCCGCAGCCGACGAGTGGTCGTGCCAGGGTGTTCCGTCCCGTCGGCAGTGTTCGGGGCATGCGTGGAGCAGGAAGTCGGGCGGGCCGACTTCTCATGCATCACCGCGCGGAGGCGTGTTCCTGGCTCGCCGCTGTGGGCCCCGGGGCCGGCTCGGTGCGGGATTCGGCGGCGCGGGCGGCCAGTGCCAGCACGGCGCCCACGAAGCAGAGGGCGGCCGCGACCAGGATGGCGCGACCGGTGCCGGTGGCCAGGGCGTCGGCCGCCGCCGAGGGGCTGGGGGCGGTGGCGCGGGCGGAGCCTGCGACGGCGACGGTGATGGCCACGCCGAGGGCCGAACCGATGTAGCGGGAGGTGTTGTTGGCGCCCGAGCCCATGGCCGCGCGGTGGGCCGGGACGCTGCTGACCGCCAGCCGGGCGAGCGCGGCGTTGAGGACGCCGCTGCCGATGCCGGCGACCGCGAGGCCCGGTGCCAGCCGGAGCCAGGAGGAGCCGGGCGTGAGCCCGTACAGACCGGCCTCGCCCAGGCCGCAGACCAGCAGGCCGAGGGCGACCTGCGCGGTGGCCGAGAGCCGGGTCGCCAGACGGCGGGCCTGGAGCGCTGAGATCACCGACAGCCCCGACCACAGGGCCAGCACGCCGCCCGCCGCCAGGCCGGACAGGCCGAGGACGCCCTGGAGCAGGGTGGGCAGGTAGCTCATGAAGCCGACCAGCGACAGCCCGGTGAACAGCGCCCCGCCGGTGGCGGCGATGAACCCGGGGCTGCGGAACAGCGCGAGGTCCAGCATCGGTTCGCGGACCTTCGCCTCGACCGCCGCGAAGGTCGCGAGCAGCAGCATCCCGCCCACCAGCAGCGCCACCACCACGGGCCGTCCCCAGCCGCCGCGGCCCTCGGCCAGCCCGGCGATCAGCAGGGACGTCCCGGCGGCGAGGGTCAGCACCCCGTACGGATCGAGGGCGCGCGGCCGCTCGGCCCGCGATTCGGTGAGGTAGCGGGCCGCGCACGCGGCCACGGCGGCCGAGGCCACCGCGAGCCCGCCGCCGACCGCGCGCCAGCCGGCCCACTGCTCGACCAGCGCGCCGTAGACCGGCCCGACCGCGATGCCCAGGCCGATGGCCGCACCCCAGATCCCGAGTGCCCGGATACGGGCCGGACCCGGTGGGTGGGCGTGGCTGACCAGACCGAGCGCGGGGGCCAGGACGGCGGCGGAGGCGACACCGAGGAGCACCCGGGCGGCCAGGTAGACGGCGCCGACGGGGGCGAGCGCGGCCAGTGCCTCGGAGGCGGCGAACAGCAGCACGCCGAAGGTGAAGACCCGCTTGCGGCCGTGGTCGTCGGCGGCGCTGCCGGCGGTGAGCAGCAGTGCGGAGATGCCGACCAGGGTGCCGGTGAGGATCCAGGTGCGGCCGGTGGCACCGAGGTGGGCCGCCTGGGCGGTGGCGGCGAGCGAGGCGGTGGGGGCGGTGTAGGCGACGGTGACCAGGGCGGTCGCCGCCGCGGTGACGGCCAGCGTGGCACCGGG
>NZ_JAFLNG010000419.1 GCF_017427025.1 Streptomyces sp. FH025 | reverse complement strand
CCGAGTGCTCGGCGTTGCGCAGCAGGTCGAGGTCGTTGATGTCGTTGCCGAAGGCGACGTACTCCTCGATCCCCACCGACCGCAGCGCCTCCCACTTGTTGGTCGCCCCAGGCGCGAAGTCGATGATCGCCTCGTCCAGGTGGTGGTTGACGGTCAGTCCGAGCCCCCGCCCGGCCTCGGCCAGCCCCGCCATGTCCGAGGCCCCGACCACCAGGAACTTCACCACCTCGGGCAGTTCCGCGAGCTCCACCCGCCGCGCCAGCCCGCCCTGGTCGACCCGGCCGCGGATCGGGTGGTCGGCCGGGCCGGTGTACGCGTAGTCCCAGGGCCCGTCCGCGAGGTACGTCGCCCCGTGGCGCCCGACGGCCTCCATCAGCGCCCCGAATCCGGCGGCGCCGAACGCGGCCCGGGCCTCCACCCGTCCGTCGACCGACACCAGGCTGCCGTTGCCGCCGATCAGCATCGCGTCCGGGAACGCTCCGCCCAGTACCGGCAGCAGGTCCCGGACCGGCCGGGCCGAGGCGAACACGACCCGGTACCCGGCCCGCTCGCACTCCCCGATCGCCGCCAGGATCCGTTCGTCGATCGTCCGCCCGTCGAAACAGAGCGTGCCGTCAATATCGAAGACCACCGTACGGGCGCGAAGCTTCAGCATCGTCGGATGATATCCATGCGCGTTCCACCCCCCGGCGGCCAGGGCGACTCCGACGCCGGCCCGGAGAGGCCCTTGAGGGCAGGTCCGTCAGTCCTCCAGGTCCGCCAGGAAGTCCAGCGCCGCCGCCCAGGCCCGCTCCGCCGCCTCCGCGTCGTAGTCGGCGAGGTCCGGGTCCGTGAACAGGTGCCCGGCCCCCTGGTACCGGTGCACCTCCACGTCCGCCCCGGCCCGCAGCATCCGCAGGTACCAGGCGTTCAGCCAGTCCTCCGGCTCGAACGGGTCCGGCTCCGCCATGTGCAGCTGCACCGGGATCGAGGTCGCCGCGTCCTCCCGCAGGTCCGAGGTCCCGTGCAGGAGCAGCAGCCCGCGCGCCTTCTCGTCCGCGAGGGCCAGGTTCTGCGCGATCGCGCCGCCGAGCGAGAAGCCCGCGTACACCAGCCCGCCCTCGGAGAGCGGGGCGGAGACGGTCACCGCGCGGTGCAGCAGTTCGTCGCTGCCGCCGATCTCCTCCTGGTAGGCCTGCGCGGCCTCGTTGTCGTCGAAGGTCTTCCCCTCGAACAGGTCCGGAGTGTGCACGGTGTGCCCGGCGGCGCGCAGCCGGTCGGCGGCGGCGCGCACGGCCGGGCTCAGGCCGTGGGCGGAGTGGAAGAGGACGATCTGGGCCACGGGTCGGGATCCTTCGACTGCGGAGGTCAGCTACCCACCCATGATCCCGCATCCCGGCCGAACCGCCGATCGGGAGCCGGCGCGGTCAGCTCTGCGGGCTCCACGCCGCCACCAGGTCGAGCAGCCCGGGGAACCGCGCGTTGAGGTCCTCGACCCGCACGTGGCTGCGGCGCTCCAGCCCGTACTGCCGCTGCCGGGTGATGCCCGCCTCGCGCAGCGCCTTGAAGTGGTGGGTGAGCGAGGACTTGGGCCGGTCGAGGCCGAACCAGCCGCAGGTGTGGTCGAAGTCCTCGGATTCCAGGAGGAGTTTGCGGACGATCGTCAGCCGCAGCGGGTCACTGAGCGCGCCCAGCACGGTCTCCAGGCGCAGTTCGTCGACGCCCGGCTCGGGCAGCGGTTCGGGCAGGTCGGACGGCTCGGGGAGCACCTTGACGGCGGGTACGGCACCGGTGGTCGCTGGCATCGACGACTCCTCCTGGCTCGGATCCTCTGGACGCGCTGACGCGCTCGCACTGTACGAGTCCAATCGTACTGCATGCTAAGTTCGACTCAACTCGTACTGCTGCCCGGCCACTCAGCCCGCCCACCGATCGGGAGACACCGTCATGCCCGCAACCCGGACCGCGCCCACCCCTCCCATCGAACGGAGCGACCGAACGGCCCCCGTCCGGTGGATCTGGCTGGCCGCCTGGCCGGTCACCGCCGTCTTCGTGCTGTCGAACGCCGCCACCCCCCTCTACGTCCTGTGGCAGCACGACATCGGCTTCTCCAAGGGCACCCTGACCGTGGTGTTCGCCTTCTACATCGTCGGCCTGATCGGCTCACTGCTGGTCTCCGGCGTGGTCTCCGACCGCCTCGGCCGCAAACCCGTCCTGGTCCCCGCCCTGCTGCTCGCCCTCGCCGCCTGCCTGGTCTTCGCGACCGCCACCAGCGTGGCCGCGCTCATCGTGGCGCGGCTGTTCACCGGCATCGCGGTCGGCGCCGTCGTCTCGGCCGGGATGGCCGCGGTCACCGACGTCGCCGGGCCCGAGCGCAGGCGCACGGCCGCCCTGCTCGCCTCCTGCGCGATGGTCTTCGGCGCCGGGCTCGGCCCGCTGCTCTCCGGGGCGCTCTCCGAGCTGGCGCCCGCGCCGACCGTCACCGTCTTCGCCGTCGAGGCCCTGCTGCTGGCCACCGCCCTGCTGGTCGTCCTGCGGATGCCGGTGCCCCGCCCCGCGACTCGCGGCACCGGACCGTGGATCCGGGTGCCCGGCGTCCCGCGCGGCAACGGCCGTCAACTCGCCCTGGGCATCGCGGTGTTCGCGCCCGGCATCACCGCGACCTCGTTCGTGCTCTCGCTCGGCCCCTCGCTGCTGTCCGGCCTGCTCGGCAGCACCGACCGGATCCTGGCCGGCGCCATGGCGTTCGCGATGTTCCTCACCGCCACCGGGGTGCAGTTCGCCGTCCAGCGGCTTCGCCGCCGCACCATCCTCACGCTCGGCGCGCTGAGCACCGCGCTGAGCATGGTCACCCTGGTCCTCGCCGTGCACGTCGAGGCGGTGGCGGTCCTGGTCGCCGCCGCGCTGCTGGCCGGCGCCGGCCAGGGCCTGGGCCAGCTCGGCGGCCTGTCGCTGCTCAACGCGGGCATCCCGCCGCAGCGCCTCGCCGAGGCCAACGCCGCGCTCAACGTGGGCGGTTACGTCCCGGCCGGCCTCCTGCCCGTCTCGGCCGGCTACCTCAGCGACGCCGTGGGCCTGACCGACGGCGCCACGGTCTTCGCCGCCGTCCTCCTGGCCCTCGCCCTCCTCGGCGCCCTGGTGGTCCGTACGACCCGCCGCGAGCTCACGGACCCGTCGTAGGCCCGCCTACGACACCACGTCCTTGCGCGCGAACCCGCGGAACGCCAGCGCCAGCAGCACCACCGCGTACGACAGCGACAGCGAGACGCCCTGCAGCATGCCGCCCCACTCCAACTGCGGCTGCAGGGCGTCCGCCCACGAGTACTGCCAGTGCGCCGGCAGCCACTCCCGCAGATCGCCGAGCGCCGTGACCGCGTCCAGCACCCCGGTGATGATCGACGCGAAGACCGCCCCGCCGACCGCCCCCAGCGGCGCGTCCGTCGCCGTCGACAGCCAGAACGCCAGCGCGGCGATCACGATCTCGCTCAGGAACACGAACGCCACCGCGATCGCGATCCTGGGCAGCGCCTCCCCGGCCGGCAGGCTGACCCCGGCGGGCAGCTTGAGGTCCCCCCACCCGTACGCCGCCGTCCCCACGACCAGCCCGATCGCGGGCAGCATGACCACCGCCACCGCCGAGAACGCCAGCCCGACCGCGAACTTGCGGGCCAGCAGCCGAGCCCTCGGCACCGGCGCGGCCAGCAGGTACCGCAGCGAGGACCAGCTGGCCTCCGAGGCGACGGTGTCCCCGCAGAACAGCGCGACCGGGATCACCAGCATGAAGCCGGTGCCCATGAACAGCATGGTGACCGCGAAGTTGGGCCCCGAGGCGGTGGCCAGCTCGATGAAGGTGGTCCGGTCCGGGCGGCTGGGGGTGCCGCCGATCTGGAACGCGGCCAGGATGACGAACGGCATCGCGGCCAGCACCGCGCCGATCACCAGCGTGCGGCGCCTGCGCAGCTGCCGCATCGCCTCCACCCGCAGCGGCAGCGTCCGGCCCGCCCGGTACCCCTGCGCGTGATCGGCCGAAGTCACCGAAGCCGTAGCCGTAGCCGAAGCCGAAACCGTAGCCGCAGCCGTAGCCGCCGAATTCGACGTCACCGAAGTCGAAGAATCCGAAGTCACGCCGCACCACCTCCGATCAACGACAGGAACGCGTCCTCCAACCGCCGCTGCGGCCCGGCGCTCTCCACCGGCACCCCCAGCCGCACCAGCTCCGCCAGCAGCCCGCTCGCGGTCAGCCCGTCCAGCCGGACCAGCAGTCCGCCCTCGACGGCCTCCGCCGAAGCGACCCCGGCCAGCGCGCCCACCTTCCGGACGACCGGCTCCGGGTCGTACGAGTCGGCGACCCCGATCATCAGCAGCTCGTCGGCCCCGACGATCTCCCCGACCGGCCCGGCCGTCACCAGCCGCCCGCGGTCCATCACCACCAGGTCCGTACAGCTCTGCTCGACCTCGGACAGCAGGTGGCTCGACACGATGACGGTCCGCCCACCGGCCGCGTAGCGGATCATCACCTCGCGCATCTCGCGGATCTGCGGCGGGTCCAGCCCGTTCGTCGGCTCGTCCAGGATCAGCAGGTCCGGCATCCCGAGCATCGCCTGCGCGATCGCGAGCCGCTGCCGCATGCCCTGCGAGTACGTCCGCACCGCGCGGTCCAGCGCCTCCCCGAGCCCGGCGATGGCCAGCGCCTCGTCGAAGCGCGCGTCGGCCTCCGGCCGGCCGGTCGCCTGCCAGTACAGCCGCAGGTTGGCCCGCCCGGTGAGGTGCGGCAGGAAGCCCGCGCCCTCGACGAACGCCCCGACCCGTGAGAGCACCGGCGCCCCGGGGCGCACCAGGTGCCCGAAGATCCGGATCTCCCCCGCGTCCGGCCGGATCAGGCCCATCAGCATCCGCAGCGTGGTGGTCTTGCCCGCACCGTTGGGCCCGAGCAGGCCGAGCACCTGCCCCCGCTCCACCTGGAACCCCAACTCCCGTACGGCATAGCGGTCCTGGGCACCCTTGTAGCGCTTGCTCAGCCCGCTGATCCGCAGCGGCACCCCGGCCAGCTCCGGATCGAACCCGGGGCCACCGGCCGTCGAACGCCGCCACCGACGCCGCCCCAGCGGCACCAGCACCAGCCCGGCGGCCACCAGCACGGCCACCACCGGCAGCATCCAGGTCCGCACGGGCAGCGGCGCCGACTCCGTGACCAGCTGCTCGACGGTCGGCACGGTGAGCGCCCCGGCCGGCGCGACCCGGTAGGTGGCCGGCTCGCCCGGCGAGGCGTACGCCAGGTCGGTGGACGCCAGCACCAGCCGCACCCGGTGCCCGGCCGGGAAGGTGTGGTCCACCGTGGGCAGCGCGACCGTCACCGTCTTCCCCGCGTCCGCGCCCGTCACCCGCAGCGGGGCGGCGAGCTGCTGCGGCAGCAGCGCCTTGCCGTCAGGGCCGACGTCGTACAGCTTCGCGAACAGCACCGCATCCGGCCGGTCCGCCGTCACCCGCACGGGCACCGTCGGCTGCCCGGTCAGGTGCAGCGGCCGGTCCAGCGGCGCCGAGTCGAAGGCGGCGCTCTGCCCCGGGAAGTCCAGCGACAGCCCGGCCCCGAGCGAGGCGGCCTGGCTGAGCGCGCCGATCCCCGGCACCGTCGAGATCCCCGGCGGCGCCCCGCCGGGCGGGTTGGCGACGGCCTTCTCCCCGCCCGTCAGCTCGATCGAGCGCGTGCCCGTCCCGTTCAGCCCCGGGTACCGGTCGGCGGTCGCCCCGCGCAGCACGGCCTGGAAGCCGGTCGAGTCGACGCCGCCGGTCCTGGTCACCCGGAAGGCCGGCCCGATGTCCGTGCCGCTCTTCTTCAGGCCGCGATTTTTCAAGAAATGGTCGAACCAGGCGGTCACCCGGTCATCCACCCGCGCGCTGGTGTCCGTCCCGCCGTCGTGCCCGCCCGCGAACCAGTCCACCGCGACGGGCGCGCCGTTGGCCGCCACCGCCCGGGCGATCCGGTCGCCCTGGTCGAGCGGGAACAGCGAGTCCTGCTGCCCCTGCACCACCAGCGTGGGCGCCTTGAGCTGCGCCGCCACCGAGGACGGGCTCGACCGCTCCAGCAGCGCGACGGCCTCCGGATCGGCGCGCCCGGTGGTCGCGACCCGGTCGTACATCTGGCAGAGCGACTCCAGGAACCGCCCGCAGCCGATCGGCCCGTCCGCGTCCGGCTTCGGCTCGCTCCCGCTGCGCGGCGCACCGCCCGAGGGTCCGAGGTCTCCGGCCGCGCCGGTGGTGAAGAAGATCCCGGCCCACAGCTTCTTGAACACGCCGTCGGCCGCGCCGGAGCCCTGCACCCCCTGCGGGAACAGCGCGTCGGCCAGGTTCCACCAGGTGATCTGGGTGGCCACCGCGTCGATCCGGTGGTCGTACGCGGAGGCCAGCAGCGAGATCGCCCCACCGTACGAGGCGCCGGTGATGCCGACCCGGGGGTCGCCGGGCGCGTCGAGCTGCACCTCGGGCCGTTGGGCCAGCCAGTCCACCATGTGCTTGACGTCCTCGACCTCACGGTCGGGCGAGTTCAGGCCGATCTTGCCGCCCGAGTGCCCGAAGCCGCGCGCCGACCAGGTCAGCACCGCATAGCCCTGCCGGGCGAGCTGCTGGGCGCGGTCGCGCTCGCCCTCCTTGGAACCGCCGAAACCGTGCGCGAGCAGCACCGCCGGCCTCGGCGTGGTGCCGGTGGTGAAGAACGAGGTGTCCAGTTGCACCTGCTGGGCGCTGCCGGGCGTCTCCGGCATGGTGAGGAAACGATCCTCCTGATGGACCGCCTGCTCACCGCCGGACGCCACCGCCGCCGTACCCGCACCGGCGACCGCCACCAGGGCCACCGCCCCGGCCAGCACCCTTCGCCGTACCGACACACCCCGGCCGCGCCAGCGACGCCATGCCCCACCGAACTCCATGAGCGCCGATCGTATCTGCCGCCCGGGTAGGCCGCCGATAAGGCCTCCACCCCTTTTCGTCCGGTTCACC
>NZ_JAFLNG010000418.1 GCF_017427025.1 Streptomyces sp. FH025 | reverse complement strand
CGACCACCGGGCCGTCGCCGGGGCCTTGGGTGTGGACGAGCCGGGGCACGGCGCCGTGTTCGGCGCACCACCGCCGGTAGGTGTCCGCGACGGCGGTGTGGAAGCGGGTGGCGGTGCCGGGCAGGACGACGACGGTCCGCCGCGCGCCCTGGTCCCGCAGGTGGTCGAGCACTTCGCGGACCGCCCCGTCGGCGTCCACGTCCACCCAGTGGGTCCCGGGGCGGCCCTCGACGGAGCGGTCGGTGAACAGCGGGACGCGTGCCGCGATGAAGTCCTCGACGAGCGGGTCGTCGTCGAGCGGATCGGCGACGATGGCGGCGTCCAGGGGAAGGTCGGCCCATTCCTCCGGCCCGCAGCGGGCGGGCAGGAGGACCAGGGCGTAACCGCGTTGGAGGGCCGCGCCGGCCGTGGCCCTGGTGAGCTGGGCGAAGTAGGGGGACGTCAGGTACGAACCCGGATCGCGCGCGAACTCGCCGACGGCGTAGCCGATCAGCCGGGCGTGGCCGGCCCGCAGCAGCCGGGCGGTGGCGTTGGGCCGGTAGCCGAGGCGGCGGGCGGCCTCGCGGGCGCGCTCGCGCACGGCGTCGGACATCCGGCCGGTGCCGTTGAGCGCGGCGGACACGGTGGTCTTGGACAGGCCGGCCTCGCGTGCGACGTCGACCAGGCGGATCCGGGGGACGGCGGCCGGGTCGCCGCGGCGCGGGGTGTCGGTCATGTGCCGATGCTGCCAGTCCGGACGGACCTTCGTCACCCCGTCGCGACCTCTGAAAAATCGTTCCCGCAAAGCCTTGTGCGGGAACGTTCCCGCATCAATACTCCACTGCAACTCCCAGCCCCCACGACTCAGAAAGGGGTGGGTTGCGCCGTGCGCCTTCTTTCGCGCCGCACCGGATCCACCGCTCTCCTCGCCACCGGCGCGCTCCTGGTCGCGATGACCGCCACCGCCTGTTCCGGCGCCTCGGCCAAGCACGCCGGGAACGCCGCCGGCACCGCCGGTGACCAGGTCGCCGCGCTCACCCCGGCGGCCAGGGGAACGATCCCGTCGTTCAGTTGGTCGCTCTACGCGGAGCCGCAGTCGCTCGACTACGCGCTCGCCTACGACTATCCGCCGAACACCGTGCTCGCCAACGTCTGCGAGCAACTCTTCCGCGTCACACCGGACTTGAGGATCGAACCGGGCCTGGCCGTGAAGTCCGCCAACCCCGACCCGCTGACCTGGGTGTACACCCTGCGCGAAGGCGTGAAGTTCCACGACGGCGCCGCCATGACCGCCGAGGACGTGGTCGCCTCCCTCACCCGGCAGATGGACCCCTCCACCGGTTCCTCCTGGGCCAGCGCCTTCAAGAACGTCGCCTCGATCACCAAGTCCGGCCCGCTCGAAGTCACCATCAGGCTCGCCAAACCCGACGTCCTGCTCAACGAACTGCTCGCCGCCTCGCCCGGCACCATCGAGAGCGCCGCCTACCTCGCCAAGGCCGGGAAGGACTACGGCAGCCCGAAGGGCGGGGTGGACTGCACCGGCCCGTACGCGGTCGACCACTGGGCCCAGGGCGAGAGCATCACGCTGAAGCGGAACCCCGCCTACTGGGACAACTCCCTGACACCGAAGGCGGACAGCGTCAGGTTCGTGTTCATCGCCGACTCGGCGGCCCGCGCCAACGGCTGGCTCTCCGGCACCGTCGACGGAGGCTACATGGTGCCCTCCAGCTCGCTGGTGCAGATCCAGGGATCCCCGCGGGGCAAGGTCTACTTCGGCCCCAACACCGCCGCCGCCGACCTCGCGGTGCTGAACCTCCAGGGCACCCTGGGAGACCGGAAGGTCCGTCAGGCCCTCTCCATGGCGCTGGACCGCGACGGCATCATCAAGTCCGCCGCCGGCGGCATCGGCACTCCCGCCAAGGCCCCGGCCGCACAAGGGGCCTGGGCCCTCACCCCGGAGCGCACCGCCGGCTACTTCGCAGCCCTGCCCGCGCCCGTCCATGACGTCGACGGCGCCCGCAGGCTCGTCCAGGAGGCCGGGGCGACCGGCCGGAAGGTGGTGATGGCGACCAGCTCGCTGGCTCCGGAGATCAGCGTGGTCGGCAACGCCGTCCAGGCGGCGGGCCGGCAGATCGGCCTGGACGTCGAACTGAAGCCGGTCTCCCCGGACGCCTACTCGGCGCTGTTCACCGACCCCGCCGCCCGGGCCGGCCTCGACCTCGTGGTCACCAACGGCTACGACAACACCCCGGACCCGCTGGAGTTCTACCAGTCCCTGCACACCGGCGACTTCGGCAACTACGCCAACTGGTCGGACCCCGAGTTCGACGCCCTCTACGACCAGGCCGTGGCCGCCACCGACCCGGCCGTCCGGTCGGACCTGACCGCGAAGCTCCAGCAGATCGCCGTCCGCGAACTGCCCACGATCCCGCTCTACGAGGCACCGTTCTCCGTCTTCCTGGGCAGCGGGATCACCGGCGCCCCGGCCGGCATCGCCCAGCTCTACTACCCGTGGGCCGCGACGATCGGCTCCGCGCACTGATGGCCGGATACCTGCTCGGCCGGTTCCTCGGGCTGGCGGCGGTGCTGCTGGTGACCTCGTTCCTGGTCTTCAGCGCCGTGCACCTCGCACCGGGGGACCCGGTCTCCTTCCTGCTCAAGGGCCACCCGGCCACCCCGGAGGCCAGGGCCGCGATCGCCGCCCAGTACCACCTGGACGACCCGTTCCCGGTCCAGTACCTCAAGTGGCTCGGCGGCGCCCTGCACGGCGACTTCGGCCGCTCGATCCAGTTCCGCCAGGACGTCGGCACGCTGCTCGGCTCCCGACTGCCCGGCACCGCGCTGCTGATCGGCTACGCGGCGGTGCTGGTCTGCGTCGGCGGCGTGGTCACCGGCGCCCTGGCCGCGCTGCGCCCGGGATTCGCCGACCGGGTGGTGCTGATCGGCACCGGCGTGGCCACCGCCACCCCGCCCTTCGTCACCGCGATCGGCCTGGTGTCGCTGTTCGCCGTCCAGCTCGGCTGGTTCCCCGGCCCGGGCTCCAACGGCACCGGACCGGTCGACCGGCTCTACCACCTCACCCTGCCGGCCTTCGCCCTCGCCGTCACCCTCGCCGGGCTGCTCGCCCGGGTCACCCGCTCGGCGATGCTGGACGAACTGGGCCGCGAGCACGTGGAGGTGGCCCGCTCCCGCGGCGTCCCCGAGCGTACGGTGATCCGCCGGCACGTGCTGCGCGGGGCCCTCGGCCCGATCGTCACCGTCGGCGGGACGACGCTGGCCGGCCTGCTGGTCAGCACCTCGATCGTGGAGACCGCCTTCAACGTCACCGGCGTCGGCCAGCTGCTGGTCCAGTCGGTGACGGCCAAGGACCTCCCCGTCGTCCAGGCCGTCACCCTGCTGATCGTCCTCGGCTTCGTGCTGGTCAACCTCGCCGTCGACCTGCTCGCGCCGCTGATCGACCCGCGGGTCGCGCTCACCCGGGCAGGTGCCGCGTGACCGCCGCCGCACTCACCGAACCCACCCGGCGCCCGCTGCTGCGACGGCTGCGACCGCTCGGCGGCGGACCGCTGTTCACCGCCGCCGTCCTGCTGCTCGCCGCGCTCGTCCTGGTCGCCGTGCTGGCCCCGCTGCTCTCCCCGTACGACCCGGAGGCGGTGGACCTGCTGTCCCCGCTGGCCGGCAGCAGCGCCGGCCACCTGCTCGGCACCGACCAGTCGGGGCGCGACGTGCTGTCCCGGCTGCTGTACGGCTCGCGCACCGGCCTGCTCGGCCCGCTGCTGGTCGTCGGCCTCTCCACGGTGCTCGGCATCCTGCTCGGCACGGTGGCCGGGTGGCGCGGCGGCTGGGTCGACACCGTGCTGTCCCGGCTGCTGGACCTGGTCTTCTCCGTGCCCGGACTGCTGCTGGCGATCATGTTCGTGGCCGTCAGCGGGCCCGGCCTGACCGCGCCCGTGATCGCCATGTCCGTCGCCTACACCCCCTACGTCGGACGTCTCGTCCGCGGCCTGGCCCAGCAGGAGAAGGCCCGGCCGTACCTGGAGTCCTACCGCGTCCAGGGCTGGTCCGGCTGGACGATCTGCCTGCGGCACCTGCTGCCCAACATCGCCCCGACCGTGCTGGCACAGTCCGCGATCAACTTCGGCTACGCCCTGATGGACCTCGCCGGGCTGTCCTTCCTCGGCTTCGGCGCCCAGCCGCCGGCCGCCGACTGGGGCGCGATGATCAACGAGGGGGAGACCGCGCTCCAGCAGGGCGCCATGCTCCCGGCGCTCGCGCCCTCGGCGTGCATCGTGCTGGCCGTGGTGGCCTTCGGCATCGTCGGCGAGGGCATCGCCGACCGGCTCGCGAGACGGGAGCGCTGAGATGACGGGTGCTGAGATGACGGGTGTGCTGACATGACGGGCACTGACATGACGGGCACTGAGCCGCCGGGCGCGAAGACGGCCCCGCCCCTGTTGGAGATCGACCGGCTGAGTGTCCGACTGCCCGCCGACCGGGCCGCCCGGCCCATCCTGGACGAGGTGTCGCTGCACGTCGCGGCGGGGGAGACGGTCGGTCTGGTCGGCGAGTCCGGCTCCGGCAAGTCCGTCGCCTGCCGGAGCGTCCTCGGCCTGCTGCCCGACGGCGCCCGGGTCGAGGGGCAGGTCCGGGTGCGCGGCCGCGACGTGCTCACCCTGGACCGCGCGGGGCTGCGCGAACTGCGCTCCCACCGGGCCGCCATGGTCTTCCAGGACCCGCGCGCCTCGGTCAACCCGCTGCACCGGATCGGCGACTTCCTCACCGAGGGCCTGCGCGCCGCCGGCACCCCCGCCGAGCAGGCCGTCGCCAGGGCCGAACGCCTCCTCGACGCGGTGGGCATCCAGGACCCGCGCGGTGCCATGCGCCGCCGCCCGCACGAGTTCTCCGGCGGCATGCTCCAGCGCGTGGTCATCGCCGCCGCCCTGGCGGGCGAGCCCGAACTGCTGATCGCCGACGAGCCCACCACCGCCCTCGACGTCACCACCCAGGCGGAGGTGGTCGCCGTCCTCACCCGGCTCCAGGCCGAGCGCGGCACCGGACTGCTCTTCGTCACCCACGACCTGGAGCTCGCGGCCGCCGTCAGCGACCGCATCTACGTCATGTACGCGGGGCGGATCGTCGAGACCGGCGCCACCGACGCGCTGTTCGCGCGCCCGCGCCACCCGTACACCGCCGGCCTGCTCGCCTGCACCCCGCGGATCGAGCCGGACGCCCCGCCGCCCCGGCCCGTCCCCGGCCGCCCGCTCTCGCTGGCCGAGGCGGCGCCCGGCTGCGCCTTCTCCGCGCGCTGCGCGTTCGCCGAGGCACGGTGCTCGGGCGAGCGGCCCGCCCTGCGCCGGCACGGCGAGGGCCTCGCCGCCTGCCTGCGCGCCGACGAAGGGATCCTGCCGTGACCGAGTCAAGTGGGCTGGTGGTCAAGGGACTCCGCAAGGCCTTCGGAGCCCGGACGGTGGTGGACGACATCGCCTTCAGCCTCCCGCCGGGCGGCTCGCTGGGCGTGGTGGGAGAGTCCAGCTGCGGGAAGACGACCACCGCCCGGATGCTCGTCGGGCTGGAACGGCCCGACGCGGGCACCGTCCACCTGGACGGCGAGGACCGGTCGGTCCGTCCGCGTGGCCGCGCCGGGCGGCTGGCCCACGCGCGCGGCATCCAGCTGGTCTTCCAGGACCCGTACCTCTCGCTCGACCCGCGGATCACCGTGGGCGCCTGCCTCGACGAGGTGTTGCGGCTGCACTTCGGGCTGGAGCGGACGGAGCGCCGCCACCGGGTGGCCGAACTGCTCGACCAGGTCGGCCTCGGCGAGCGCGAGGCCGCCGCCCTGCCCCGGCGGCTGTCCGGTGGGCAGCGCCAACGCGTGGCCATCGCACGGGCACTGGCCGCCGAGCCGCGGGTGCTGATCCTCGACGAGGCGGTCGCCGCGCTCGACGTGTCCATCCAGGCGCAGATCCTCGACCTGCTCGGGGAGATCCGCCGGGAGTCCGGGATCGGCTTCCTGTTCGTCAGTCACGACCTCGCGGTGGTGCGCCACCTCACCGAGGAGGTGGTGGTGCTGCGGTCCGGCCGGGTGGTCGAGGCCGGGCCGACCCTGCGGGTGCTCACCGAACCACGGCACCCGTACACCAGGCTGCTGCTGGACTCCGTGCCCCGCCGGGGCTGGGATCCGGGCCGGATCGCCGAAGGCCGGCGAGCGCTGGCCTGACCGGCCGAACCGGCCGGTCGGGCCGCCCGAGAGCCGCCGGGCCCCTGCTGTGGGGGAGGGGCCCGGCTACTCGGCCGCCGCCGAAGGCAGGCCGCCCCCGGTGGTGCTCAGGTTCCGGTACAACCGCTCCAGGTAGCCGCGCAGTTCGGCGGTCATGTCGACCGCCTGCGGGGCGAGCACCCACTGCAACTGGAGCCCGTCCATGACGGCCAGCAACTGCCGCGCCTCGGACTCGCAGTCCGTGTCGGGGCGCAGCTCGCCGCTGTCCACGCCCCGGCGCAGCGACTGGGCGGCATCGGCGACGAGGGTGCGGTAGCGGCGGGCGAAGAAGGCGTGCGCCGGGTGGTCCGGGTCTCCGGACTCGCCGACCAGGGCGTTGAACATCCGGGTGCGGCCCGGGCGCCGGCTGTTGTACGCGGTGAGGTCGAGCAGCCGGTGGAACCAGTCGGCGACGCTCTCGCACTCCTCGGCGAAGAACCGCTCGGTGTCGTGCTCGTCGCTGGCCTCCAGCACCGAGACGAGCAGGGCCTCCTTGGTCCGGAAGTGGTGCAGCAGGCCGCCCTGGGTGATGCCGACGTCCTTGGCGATCCGGGCGAGCGAGGTCGCGTGGAAGCCCCACTGCGCGAAGTGCTCCACGGCGGCGTCCAGGATGCGGGCGCGCCGCTCGTCGCCCACCGCGTACGTGCCGCGGGCCGGGCCCCTGCCTGTGCCACGGGCTGTCGGCCCGTCCTTGACGTCCATGGCTGCCACCTTAGCCACCGGTGCGGGCGGCCGGTGATCTGTGAGCTGGGCCACACGGC
>NZ_JAFLNG010000417.1 GCF_017427025.1 Streptomyces sp. FH025 | reverse complement strand
CAGCAGCCGTTCGAGTCCGGCGATCAGGACGTCCAGGTCGAAGGCGAGCTGTTCGTCCCCGGGGCCGGCGCCGTCCCAGCCCGCCCACTCCCGCAGGCCCGGCAGCCGGTCGTCGGGGGTGCCGTCGAACAGGTTGACCACCTCGGTGATCTGCGGGTGGACGCCGTGCCGCCGGACGAGGATCGCGTCGCGGGCGGAGGAGACCAGGAGCTCGGCCAGCAGGCCCACCGTGCGGCCGGCCTGCGGGACGGTGAACCCCGCCCGGCGCAGTGTCCGGTACAGGCCGTCCGTCGTCTCCAGGAGCGCCGACCCGCTGGTCAGCGGCATGCGGATGTAGTCGAAGAGCGTGTCGGTCCGCACCATCGCCTCGCGGGCGGAAGCCGCGTAGCTGCGGATCGCCTGCTGCCACGAGGTGTCGTCCGGGGCGGGGGCCTGGGCCAGCTCCGTCTGGAGGGCGTCCAGGGCGACGAGTTCGAGCAGTTGCTCGCGGTCGCTGACGTGGTAGTTCAGCGCCTTGCGGACGACTCCCAGCCGTTCGGCGACGGCCTGCATCGTCAGCTGCTCGGGGTCCAGCTCCCGGGCGGCGGCGACGATCCGGGCGCGGTCGATGCGGGCCGGCCGCCCCCGGCGGCGTGGCGGGCTCGCGTCCCCGGGTGTCGCCGGCATGACGCTCCTCCTTCGGTGTCGTCGCTCCCTGATGGCCAGCACAATATTTGCCCATGGGAAGAAAATCCATAGCGGGCTGTTGCCCGGCGTGTCGGGGCCGCCCGCGAGCGGTCGGGGCGCAGGGAGCGGGGCCGTCCTGAGACGCGGGGGCGGGTCAGGTGAGCATCACGCCGGTTTCGCGGGCCAGGGTGTCCAGGCCGTAGCGGGTCATCGCGGCCGGCGGCAGGGCGCGGGGCGGGGATCCAGCACGACGGCCCGTTGCCGTGGGGGAGCGTCGCGGGACACCGTAGGCGGTGCCCGGCACGAGACGTTACGGAGGACGCCATGACGATCAAGCCGAACGACGACCCGACCGCCGCGCCGCCCGGCCGGCCGCCCGTGGTCGACCTGGCCACCTGGCAGGCCGCCCGGGACGAGCTCCTGGTCCGAGAGAAGGCCCACACCCGGGAGGCCGACGCCATCGCGGCGGCCCGCCGCCGGCTGCCGATGGTGGAGTTCGACGGGAAGGTCGAGGTCGTCGGCCCCGAGGGCCCGGTTCCGTTCCTGGACCTGTTCCAGGGCCGCGAGGAACTCGTGGTGTACAAGCACATGTGGCACGACGGGGCGCCGCACCAGGGGCAGTGCGAGGGCTGCACCACCATGGCCTGGCAGTTGAAGGACGCCGTCTACCTCAATGCCCGTGGCGTCTCGTTCGCCATCCTGACCGCCGGCCCCTGGGACGAGGTGGCCTCGTACGTCGACTTCATGGGTTACACCCAGCCCTGGTACTCGGTGCGCGACGCGGCCGCGCCGGTCGGCGGAGGCATGGGCTCGCTCGCCTGCTTCCTGCGTGACGGCGACCGCGCGTTCCTCACCTACTCCACGACCGGCCGGGGCAACGAGGCGGTCGGCGGCTTCCTGGCCCTGCTCGACATGACGCCCTACGGTCGCCGCGAGGCGTGGGAGGACGACCCCGAAGGCTGGCCGGAGGCCCCTCAGTCCGGCTCACCGGTCGGCGGGCACGGTGTGCCGACCTGCTGGTACTGGCGCTCGGACACCGACGGCACCGCCACCTGGGGCCCGACCAGCCGCCCCGTGCCGCAGTGGACGCGCCCCGGCGCGACCCCCGCCGAAACCCTCGGCCGCAACGGCCGCCACCACTGACACCCTCCGACACCGTCCGTCGCCGGGGGCCTGATGGCGGCCCCGGCGGCGGACGGTGTCGGACGTGGCAACCGGTCAGGTGAGCATCACGCCGGTTTCGCGGGCCAGGGTGTCCAGGCCGTAGCGGGTCACGTGCTCGGTGTTGGCCGGGTCGATCGTGCGGACGCCCTCGGCGGCGAGCCGCTCGTTGATCTCGTCCAGGTGCTGCCGGACGACCTGCTTCTCCGCCTCGGTGGTACGGCCCTTGTGGGGCCGCCCGGCGTGTTCCAGGCTGGCGTAGTTGACCCGGTCCCGGCCGTTGGCGAGGGCCGGCGAGGGCGCGGCGGCTCCGGCCGTCGGCCTGGCCCCGCGCAGCACCTCGGACATCGGCGCGGCCGAGGCCAGCCGGTTGAACGTCTCCACCTCCATCACCAGCGTCTGCGGCTCCGCCCGGTCCGGGTGGTGCAGTTCGACGGTGACGAGGTCGAGCGCCAGTTCCGGCAGCTCGCTCAACTCCCCGGCGAGCGCGTCGATCTCGACCGGGCCGTCCGTCAGCTCGGGGTGCCGGAGCACCACGAGCCGTACCAGGTCCCCGTCGTCCTGCGCGTGTTTGCCGGTCAGGTCCGAGAACCGGATGATCTTCTGGCCCATGTCTTTCCTCTCCTGCCCCTGTGATCAGTCGAGAGCCTACGCCCACGATGATCAACGCCGTGCCGGGCTCAGGAGGGGCGGTCGCGGAGCGTCACCGTCGTCGCCACCGTCACCGTCACCGTGACCGTCACCGTCACCGGAGCTCCCGGCGGACCGTCGCGACGACCTCGGGGTCCAGGCTTCGCGTGCCCTGGTCGAGCAGCCAGCGTTCCAGCGCCCGCCCAGGGTCCCGCAGTTGGCGCGGCGGTCCGTCCGGGGCGCGCACGGTCACCAGCCCGCCGGACACGAGGATCTCGGCGACGGTGTCGTCCGAGCCGGCCAGGACCCGCAGCCCTCGGTAGCCGAGCCCGTCGAACGGCCGCCCGGCGTCCGTCGCCGGTGCCAGCGCCTCGATCCGACGCGTCAACTCCTCGATCCCGGCGGGCTCCAGGGGGAAACGCGGGTTGGGCCGCCCGCTGTAGAGGTCCACCTCGACGACCATCCGTCAGCGGATCCTGTGCTGCTGGCTGCTGCAACCGTAGAAGTAGCCGCAGAAGATCGTGTACGGCCCCCGGTCGGCGGTCTCCGGGTCGTAGATCACCTTCCCGCTGTTGTCGTAGTTGCGGGCGGCCGTCCCGCCCGGCTTGTGGCCCCAGAAGCCCTCCTTCTGCTTCCGGTACCAGTGGTAGTCGCCGCCGCCGGGGATGACGACCAGGGCGACGAGGTACCGCGGCTTCTCGCTGTCGGGGAAACAGTCGAACCGGTGGTGCATGCCGTCGCAGAGCGCCGCGCGGGTCACCTCGTCGCAGGTGATCTGGGTGTACATGCTGCCGCAGCCGCGACCGGGCTGCGCGAAGGTGTTGGTGCGCCAGTCGCTGGCGTAGTTGTAGCAGTTGTTGCTGGACATGACGGTCGGGTCGTTGTTCCAGAACCCGGGATTGAACGCCCCGAGTTCGATCGTGCACGTGACCGCGGGGCTCTCCTTCCGCTCACCGCCCGCCGGCTCGACCCGGTCGTCCACGGAGGTCCGGCCGCTGCTCGCCAGCTGGCCGAGCAGGAACTCCCGGAAGGACGCGTCGACCGGCGGCGTGGGTCCGGCGAAGGTCTCAGGGGCCGCACTCCAGTTCGCGACGGTGATCAGCCGCTCGGCGACCTCCGCGCCGCGCCCGGCGGGTGCCTGTGGCCCCGCCGGAACGAACACGCGGGACTCCACGTCGAAGTCGTGCGCGAGCTGGTCGTCGAAGGTCTCCACCCAGAACCCCCGCAGGCCCAGGCCGCCCGCCGAGTGCTCGGAGGGCGTCGAGCCGGCGAACAGCGCCCGGTCCCGCGTCAGATCCCGGAGAGCCGCGCGCGCCTCTCCCTCGTCGGTGATGTCGGCGACGGGGTTGGGCCGGCCGGAGTAGACGTCGGCGGTGATTCTCAGCATGTGTTTTGCTCTCCTTGAACGAGGGGTGATGTTCGGGAACGGCTCAAACGCTGGCACCGCGCGTTCGGCCGCGCGACGTGGTCGTGCCGTCGGAGTGGTGTCGGGGCGAGGCGGCCGGCGGCGGCCATTGGAGGGACGGGGCCGCCGCTCAGGACCTGGAGTCAGGAACCGGGGCAGGCGAACCGTCCTTGCGGTACGGGCGAGTTGGCTAGACTGCGGCGAGCCTGGCGGGATCGCCGATGAGTGGAGACAGCGAATGAGCACGGACGAGACCTGGATGACGGCCGCCGACTTGGGGCCGGACGTGGACCCCGACTCGGGGTCCGAGGGAACGGCCGGCCCGTCCATACGCCAGGACATTCCGCACAGCGCCCGGATGTACGACTACTTCCTCGGCGGCAAGGACAACTTCGCGGTCGATCGTGAAGCCGCCGAACGCGTCCTGACCGTCTTCCCCACCATGCGCACCGCGGTCCGCGCCAACCGCACCTTCATGCACCGCGCCACCCGCGCCCTGGCCCGCCGCGGGCTGCGCCAATGGCTGGACATCGGCACCGGCATACCCACCTCGCCGAACCTCCACGAGGTCGCCCAGACCGTGGAACCGCGGGCCCGCGTGGTCTACGCCGACAACGACCCGGTCGTCCTCGCCCACTCCCGCGCCTTGATGACCAGCACCCCCCAGGGCCGCACCGCCTACGTCCACGGCGACGTCCGCGACCCGGCCGCGATCCTGGCCACCCCCCAGGTCGCACAGACCCTCGACCTGACGCGGCCCGTGGCCCTCTCGATGGTCGCCCTGCTCCACTTCGTCCCCGACCTCGACGACGCCCACGCCATCGTCAAGCGCCTCCTGGACCCCCTGCCGGCGGGCTCCGCCCTGGTCCTCTCCCACGCCACCGCCGAACTCGACCCGTCCGGAGCCTCCAAGGTCGAGGAGATCTACAACCAGGCCGGAACCTCCCTGCGACTGCGCCCCAAGGCCGAGTTCGCCACCTTCTTCGAAGGCCTCGACCTCCTCGACCCCGGCATCGTCCCCGCCCACCGCTGGCACCGCGACGACACCGACACCGACCTGCTGCCCGACGCCGTCACCGACGCCCAGGTCTCCTTCTACGCCGCCGTCGCCCTCAAGCCCTGACAGCCGCGGACCACGGGGGCGAGGGGGCCGGCCTCAGATCCCCGCGCCGCGGACGTCCGCATGGACCCGGGCCGCCAGGTCGGTGAGTTCGCCGACGTCCCGCGGGTTGGGGTCGAGCAGCACCTCGTCCACCGTTCCTAGTCAGTGAGCGGGAGTGAGTCTTGGACCCACGTCCCGGCACTGCGCGCAGCCCGAACGGTTTTGGGTGCGCTGGTCGCCCGCGTTCTCGTGGTCCCCGTCCGGCGGCGTGCATCGTGTGCACGGTCCGTGACGGGGCGGCGGGTCTCCTCACGCCTCCGGATGCCCGGTGGGGCCTGGGCGGTCCGATGCCCCCGACGATCGCTCTGGTCGTCGTGGGGCGGTGCCGTCCGTCGCCGGATCGGGTGTCCGAGGGCGCGTCGCCCGATCGCGATGCTCGCGGCATCGTGCCGGGTGGTCTTGCGAGTGGGCGCGGCCATGGGCTTCTGCCAGTGCTGCGCGCCCCACTGGGAGGTGTAGGCGGGGTCCACGGCGACGATGACCAGGTCCAGCTCCGTGGCCATGGAGATGAGGCGGGCGCGGAGTCGTCCGGTGGGGATGCCGGAGACGACCTGGCGGAAGCGCTTGTTGCGGCCGTGTTTCTCGCGGGTGGTCTCGGCGGTGAAGTCCAGGTTCTCCAGGCCGATCGCCCTCACGCCGCACTGTTTGGCCCAGTGGAGGAGTTGGGTGATGGCGTGGCGGATCTGGGCGTCGCGGTGGGTGGCGGTGCCGGATAGGTCGTAGGGGAAGCGCTTGGGGTCGCCGACCGGGTTGCCGTGGCGGTCGAGGTGCCAGCACGCGAAGTGGTCGGCGTTGGTGTCCACGCCGACCATCCCGGCCTCGCGGGCCGCCTCCAGCGGCATCGTCCGCACCACGGGCCGGGTCCAGGACGCGTCCAGGTACCAGCGCCCGCGTTCCACGTCCAGGTGGATGCGGTAGGCGACCGCCCGGTTGCCTTCGATACGGTCCCGCCATTCGGTGCCCCGGTGCGCGAATGCCACGTTCGCGGCCATGACGTACCGCCCGTTCCGGGCATTCGCCAGTCCCGCCAGCGGGGCGGGCAGCTTGACCGACACCTCGCCCTGCGGGGTGACGCGGATCGTCTCGTTGCCGAACCGCTTGCCGGACTCCCCGTCAGCGGTGAGGAACCAGCGGGACGCCTCCCAGCGTTCCCGCCACTGGGCCTCGGTCAGGTTCGCCGCCGCCAGGTGGTGCCGGGTGTTCAGTAGCTTCCGCCCGCCGCGCACCACATGCACGCGACCCGCCTCACGGTCGGCCCGGACAGCCGCGTGCCGTTCCTCCAGCGCCGTGAGCCGACGCGACTTGACGAACCACTCGTGCCGGGAACGGTAGCCGCCGGGCGCGCGCCTGGTGCCCTTCTCCCCGACCGGCAGCGACAGCCGGTGGCGCAGCGTCCGGATGCCGGTGTCCAGTGAGTCCAGGTGCGCGGCCTGCCCGCGGCGCGAGAGTGCCCACTGGTCGTGCGTGGCCTTCGTGATCGAACCGGCCCAGCGCGACGAGGACTCCACGGTCAGGTCCCGTTTGCGCGTGGCCCACCGCTGGCTGCCGTGCTCCAGGGCGTCCGCGCAGCGGGCCTTCAGGTCCCTCGACGCCAGAGCCCCCAGATGCCCGCCGACCAGCCGCAACACCCGCTCGTCCTCGGGCGTGAGGCCCTTGAGACGGTCACGGACCGTCACCCCCGACGGGCCACAGGAAACGAACGGCGCCTCGATCCGCCGAAGCCCATCCCTCGACCCAGCCACGCCATCCCCTCCTCCCGGTCAGTGCAACCACCCTCACACACACCACTGACAGTCGCCTCATCGATCCAACAAGCCGCGACCGAAAACAAACTCATGGACACTTATGCGCGCCAAAACGACCTTAGTCCACAGCAGTTCACAACCCCCTGCGGAACGATCCTGGCCTCCGGTGCTCCCGGCCGCAGCCGCTGTACCACCGTCCGCAGGATCCGTGCCCGTCGGGGCCGAGTA
>NZ_JAFLNG010000416.1 GCF_017427025.1 Streptomyces sp. FH025 | reverse complement strand
GGCCTGCTGCTGCCGCACCGCCGCGCCTCCGACCCGGAACTGGACGCCCGGCCCGAGCACTTCCCGCTCCAGCTGGCGCAGTTGACGGAGTTCGTCGCCGCAGGCGAACCGATCGTGTTCACCCTGCCGGGCTTCCCCTGCAAGTCGCCGAACCCGGCCAAGGTGCTCGGCCACCTGCCCGACGAGGGCGAGCGGCTGTCGCTCACCTTCCTCGACGGGCTGTGCGCCGAGATCGGCCGGATACACCCGCCCGGCGCGCGGATCCTGATCTGCTCGGACGGGCACATCTTCGGCGACCTGATCAACGTCCCCGACGACCACATCGACGAGTACTCGGACGAGCTGGCCGCGATGATCGAACGCGAGGGCCTCCGCCACCTCGCCACCTTCGACATGCGGGCCGTGCTCGGCGCCCTGCCGTACGACGAGAAGCGGGCCCGGGTGCACCGGCAGTACGCGCCCGGCGTCGAGGAGCTGCGTGAGCAGGTCCTGACCGAGGAGGAGACCCTGCGGCTCTACCGCGGCATCACCCGCTTCCTCACCGAGGACACCGTGGGCTTCACCGGCACCCGATCGGCCCTCCAGCGCGAGTGCCGCCGCCGCGCGTACGGGGTGATCCAGCGCAGCCGCGCCTGGGGCGGGTTGATCGCCGAGCAGCACCCGCGCGCGTTCCGGCTCTCCATCCACCCGCAGCCGGCGGGCGCCGCGAAGTTCGGCATCCGGCTGCTGGAGGCGGCCGACGCGTGGATGACGCCCTGGCATTCGACGGTGCTCCACCGCCCCGACGGCAAGTGGGAGTTGCTGCGCAACGAGGACGCCGCCCGACTCGGCCGCCCGGTGCTGCGCGACGGCCGGCCGAGCCACTACGAGAGCGAAGGCCCGTCCGGCAAGTGATCATCCGGCCGGTTCTCGGCGCGAGAGGACCAGAGGCCCTGGGGAATTCCGAATTTCCCTCCCGTAAGCGGCGTCCATTCATGTCCGCTTTTGCTTCCCCAAGGCTTCTCCAAGCCCACCACCCCTATTCAACAGAACGCGTTTGCGAGGTGGACGGACAGTGACCGGGCTGGGCGGCCCACTGCCGTGCGGATCCTGCCGGTCTGTGCTGTGCTTGAGGAAGCGGCCATCCGTGAAGACTCTGGCATGGGCTCGCAAGGTGGCACGGTAAAAACCGACCACCATTCAAAGCGACTCTCCCTTTCCTGCCGAGTCCGGTGGAACCGTCGTTCAACCTTCATCAGGCAATGAAATCGCCGACCCCTGTCCGGACCCGTCAAACGAGCGGGCGCCCATCGGAGGGGCCGTGCGCACAGCTGGAGGGAGTAAAGATGAAGCGAGGAATAGTCGGCCTGGCACTCACCGGGCTCCTGGCTGCCACGGCACTGGGAGGAACGGCACATGCCGTCGAAAGTCATAAGGCAGCACGCAGCGTGAGTGTGTACCTCACCAATGACACGGACTGCGACTGGACCTTGACCGGCCAGGGCATACCACACGGTGAGTGGACGGTCCATCCTCCGAGCAAAATCCTGAAGAACACCAAGAACAACCATATGCGCACCGAATCCAACGGAATCGGAACCGGGACCGAAGCCTGGGTTACCTACAAGGCGTACAACTGCAAGACGAGAACGGCCGAGGGCAAGCAGATCGCCTTCCACTGGGACAACCCGTTCTCCGGGACCAACAGCTACCACTTCAACGGCACGGACCGGGTGTTCGGCACGAACTACACAGGAGGTGGCGGCGACAACGCCGTGGTGTACCCCAAGGTCTGGATCCAGCCGACGCACCACTAGTGCCACATCGGTCGGCCTTCGCTCCTCACCGCTGAGGGCCGGCCCGATGCGGCACTAGGCGAGCGGGGCTTGCGCCGGGGCGCGGTGGTCGAAGGCGATCAACGGATCGCCGGTGAGCGGATGTTCGACCACCGCGGCCCGGACACCGAAGACCTCGGCCAGCAGTTCGGCGGTCAGCACCTCGCGCGGCGCCCCGGAAGCCACCAGGGCGCCGCGGTGCAGTACGTGCAGCCGGTCGCAGACCGAGGCGGCGGCGTTGAGGTCGTGCAGTGCGACCAGGGTGGTGCGGCGCTGTTCCCGCAGCAGGGCGAGGAGTTCGACCTGGTGCCGGACGTCCAGGTGGTTGGTCGGCTCGTCCAGGACCAGGACGTCCGGCTGCTGGGCGAGCGCGCGGGCGAGCAGCACCCGCTGCCGTTCGCCGCCGGACAACTGGGAGAACCGGCGCTCGGCCGCCGCCGCCATGCCGACCCGGACGAGCGCCTCGACGGTGATCCGGTGGTCCTCGGCGTCATCGGCCGCGAAGGCCCGCTTGTACGGGGTCCGACCCATCGCGACCACCTCGCGGACGCTCAACTCGAAGTCCCCGCCGCGCTCCTGGGGCAGCGCACCGATGTGCCGGGCGGACTGCGCGGGCCTCAGCTCCGCCAGGTCCCGCCCGGCCAGCAGCACCCGCCCGGCGCTCGGCCGCAGGTGCCGGTAGACGGTGCGCAGCAGGCTGGACTTGCCGCTGCCGTTGGGCCCGACCAGCCCGGCAATCTCGCCGTCCTCTGCCATCAGGTGGACCCCGGCCACCACCGTCCGGCCGGCCAGGGCGACGCTCAAGTCCTCGACGGCGATCCTCACTTGTGCTCCAGTCGTCGGTCCAGCAGGTAGAGCAGGGTGGGGGCGCCGAGCACGGCCGTCACGACGCCGATCGGCAGTTCCTGGCCGTCCAGGGCGGTGCGGGCCACGGTGTCGACCACGACCAGCAGGAGCGCTCCGGTGAGCGCGGACAGCGGCAGCAGCCGCCGGTGGTCGCCGCCGAGGAGCAGCCGGCAGACGTGCGGCACCATGAGCCCGACGAAGCCGATCGCGCCGGAGACGGCCACCAGCACCCCGGTGAGCACGCTGGTGACGACGAAGACCTCGCGACGCAGCCGGGCGACGTCCACACCGAGCCCGGCGGCCGTCTCGTCGCCCATCAGCATCGCGTTGAGCCCCCGGGCGCGGGCCTGGAGCAGGGCCAGGCCGATCGCCACGGCGGCCGCGGGGAGCGCGAGTTGGGCCCAGACGGCGCCGCCGAGGCTGCCCATCAGCCAGAACAGCACGCCCCGGGTCTGCTGTTCGTCGCGGGTCTGCAGCACCAGGTAACTGGTGATGCCGCCGAGGAACTGGGCGATGCCGATGCCGGCCAGCACCAGCCGCAGCGGGGAGAAGCCGCCGCCGCGCCGGGCCATCAGCCAGACCAGGGAGAACGCGGCGAGCGCGCCGGCGAAGGCCGCCAGGGAGACGGTGAGGCCGAGCGCGCTGTTGAAGGAGACCTGGAGGCCGAGGGTGGTGCCGAGGACGATGGTGGCGACCGCGCCGAGGGAGGCGCCGGAGGAGATGCCGAGCAGGTAGGGGTCGGCGAGCGGGTTGCGGACCAGCGCCTGCACGGCGGTGCCGACCAGTCCGAGCCCGGCGCCCACCACGGCCGCCAACAGGGCGCGGGGCACGCGCAGTTGCCAGACGATGAGGTCCCGGGTACCGGGTTCGGGGGTCCGCCCGGCGAGGTGGTGGGCGACCACCGACCAGACCTCGCCGGGCGGGATGTCCACCGAGCCGAGCGAGACGGCGGCGGTCAGCGCGAGCAGCAGGGCCACGGCGAGCGCGACGGCCAGCGGCCCGGCCCGCAGGGTGCGGGCCGGGCGGCCGCGGTCGTGTGCCTCGGCGGCGGGGGCGGCGACGGGGTCGGCCGACGTCACGTTCTACTGACCGTTCTTGACGAGGTCGGGGTGGATGGTGGCGGCGATCTGCCGCACGGCGTCGGCGTTGCGCACGCCCGCGATGGTGGTCACCTCGGAGCCGAGCCGGACGAAGTGCCCTTCCTGGACGGCCTTCAGGCCCTGGGTCGCGGGGAAGCTCCGCAGGAACGCCTCGGCGTCGTCGAAGGCCTTGCGGGTGGCCTCCTCGCTGCCCCGGTTGCGCACGGCCAGCTGGATCCAGTCCGGGTTCTTGGCGACGACGTCCTCCCAGGAGCCGGGCTTGAAGTCGGCGTCGCAGTCGGCGAACACGTTGCGGGCCCCGGCCAGGGTGATGACGGCGTTGGCGACCTGCCGCCCGCAGACGGCGGTCGGCTGCTTGGTCCCGGCGTCGAAGTCGAAGACGAAGTAGCCGGGCCGCTGCGCCTCCGGGACACCGGCGAGCGCGGTGCGGACCTCGCCGATCCGCTGTTCCATCCCGGTGACGAGTTCCTCGGCGCGGGCGGCGGTGCCGGTGACGGCGCCGAGGCGGCGGAGGTCGTCCTCGACCCCGGCGAGGTCGGTGCGCGGGGCCTTGGCGGCCTTCGGGGTTCCGGCGCAGGCGGTGGACAGCAGGTAGACGTGCTGGATGCCGGCCGCCGCGAACTCCTCCTCGCTGGGCCCGGAGGCGCCGCCCATCATCGGCATCGCGCCGAAGGTGTCGACGTAGAGGTCGGCGCCGGAGCCGAGCAGCTTCTCCTTGGGGATGGTCTTGTCGCCGAGCGCCGGCACCTTGGCGCCCTGTTCGGCGAGGGCGGTGGGCAGGGTGCCCTTGCCGGGCGGGAAGCCCGTGCCGATCACCCGGTCGCCCGCGCCGAGTTGGAGCAGCATCTCCAGGCTCGCCGCGTTGCTGGTGACGATCTTCGTCGGGGCCTTGGCGATGGTGGTCTCCCGGCCCGCGCAGTCGGCGACCTTGACGGGGTAGCCGCCGGTCGGGGCCGCCTGGGCGGTGGCGTCGGCGGCCCGCCCGCCCCCGCCGCCGCTTCCGCAGGCCGTGGCGAACAGGGCGACGGCGGCCGCGATACCGCAGACAACGCGAGGGCGCATGACAACTCTCCTGGTGGGTGATCGTGCTGGCGGTCCGTGCTGCGGACCCGGACCAGGTAGTCGGGCAGCGGCGGCGGCGGGTTCCCGGGGATTCCCGGGCGCTGCGGGCCGCCGCCGGGCGGACGGCGCGTAGGGTGGCCGGATGGCCGATCCCCTCGTCCGGCGCGACGACCTCGACCTGCCCGTACGGCTCGGGGCGCGACCGCCGCGCCGGGTGGTCTCGCTGGTGCCCTCGCTGACCGAGGCGGTCGCGGTCACCGCGCCCGGCCTGCTGGTCGGCGCCACCGCCTGGTGCAGCCACCCCGCCGAGCTGTCCGTCACCCGGATCGGCGGCACCAAGAACCCTGATGTGCCGGGCGTCCTGGCCCTCGAACCGGACCTCGTCCTCGCCAACGACGAGGAGAACCGCCGCCCCGACCTGGACGCACTGCGGGCGGCCGGGGTGCCGGTCTGGGTCACCGACATCCGCACCCTGGACGACGCGTTCCGCTCGCTGGACCGGCTGCTGACCGTCGCCTGCCGGCTGCCGCGCCCGGGCTGGCTGGACGAGGCGGAGGCGGCCTGGCGCGACGTCGGCCCGGTGGCGGACGGGGCTGTGGCCGATGACGCGGTGACGGACGGTCCGTGGGCGATCGTGCCGATCTGGCGCCGCCCGTGGATGGTGCTCGGCCGCGACACCTTCGCCGGGGACCTGCTGCGCCGCCTGGGCCTGCGGCTCGTCCACGGTGAGCACCCCGAGCGCTACCCGGCCGTTCCGCTGCCCGAACTGCTCGCCAGCGGCGCCGAGTTGGTGGTACTGCCGGACGAGCCGTACCGGTTCACCGCCGAGGACGGGCCGGAGGCGTTCCCGGACGTCCCGGTCGCTCTGGTCAGCGGACGGCACCTGACCTGGTACGGACCGTCCCTGGTGGAGGCTCCGGCCGTGCTGCGGCGGGCGATCGGCCAGCCGTTCATCCACGGAAAGACGATCACACCGTAGGACGACCGCCACTCGCCGGGCTCACCGGCCCGGTCATCCCCGACCCGCAGTACGTGGCCAACGTGAAGGCGCTGATGTCCGGCCAGCCGTGGAACAAGGCGGGCTGACGACGCCCCGTCGGCCTCCGGGAACGGCGCAGGGCCCGGGACACGAGTGCGTCCCGGGCCCTGCGGCCGTGCGTCGGCCGGTCGGACGTCAGCCGCGCGCGGCGGCGACGGCGGCGCCGAGCGCCTCCTTGATCCGGGGGCCGAGCCGGGCGAAGCCCAGCTCCTTCATCGCCGCCCGCAGCAACTCCTCGTCCGTCCGCTCCACACCGTCGCCGTCGACCCACCGAACGACGGCCAGCAGTTCGTCGGCCGAGTAGGCGGTCACGGGGCGGCCGGGGGTGAAGTCCGGCTTCGCGGGACGAGCGACGGGAGCCCCCTCGACGGGCACCTCAGCGGCAACGGGGGCCGCCTCCTCGACGGGCACCTCAGCGGCGACGGCCTCGGGCTCGACTGCCGGCTCCTCGACGACGGTCTCGGGCTCGACGGCGAGCTCCTCGATCTGAACGGCCGGAGCTTCCTCAGCAACCGGCTCATCGGCCTCGACCTCGGCGGCCGGCTCCTCGACGACGAGCGCCTCCGGCTCGGCAACCGGCTGCTCGGTCTCGGCGGCGGCCTCCCCGACGGATACGGCCTCGGGCTCGACCTCGGCGACCTCAGCGACCTCGGCCGACGTCTCCTCTACGACGTCAGCCTCAGCAGCCGGAACCTCAACGGCCTCGACAACCGGCTCCACAGCGGCAGCAGCCTCGGGCTCAACCTCAGCCACCAGCTCGACCTCGGCGCCTTCCGCCGAAGCTTCCACTACGGCCTCAACCTCAACCGCCGGAGCCTCGACCTCGGCGACCTCAACTACCGGAGCCTCGACCACGTCGGCCACGGCCTCGGGCTCCTCGACCTCGGCGACCTCGGCCGACGTCTCCTCTACGACGTCAGCCTCGGCGACCGGCTCCGCAGCGGCAACAGCCTCAGGCTCACCGTCAACATCAACCACCAGCTCGACCTCGGCAACCTCCGCCGACGCCTCCACAACGGCCTCAACCTCAACCACCGGAGCCTCGACCACGTCGGTCACGGCCTCGGGCTCCTCGACCTCGGCGACCTCAACCACCGGAGCCTCGACCACGTCGGTCACGGCCTCGGGCTCCTCGACCTCGACCTCGACCTCGACCACCG
>NZ_JAFLNG010000415.1 GCF_017427025.1 Streptomyces sp. FH025 | reverse complement strand
GGTGCCGGTCCGACGCCGACCCCCACCCCGACGCCCACCGGCCCGTACGTGGCGCTGGGCGACTCGTACACCGCCGGGCTCAAGATCGCCCCGCAGGTCGGCGAGCCGCGCGGCTGCTCCCGCTCCGGCGTCAACTACCCGGCGCTGGTGGCCAAGGGGCTCGACCTGGCGCCCGGGCAGTTCCGGGACGTGAGTTGCAGCGGCGCCCGCACCGGGGACCTGACGGGCCCGCAGCAGACCGACGGCGGTGCCAACCCGGCCCAGCTGGACGCGCTGACCCAGGCCACCCGGCTGGTCACCCTCGGGATCGGCGGCAACGACGCGGGCTTCATGCAGGTCATCACCGAGTGCGCCAAGGACACCCTGGTGGGCGCGGTCAAGGGGCTGGTCGGCGACGGCCAGGCGGACGCGCCCTGCCGGACGCACTACTCCTCCGGCGGCACCGACCAGCTCCAGGCCCGGGTGGACGCGGCCGGGCGGCAGGTCGGCACGGTGCTCCAGGAGATCCGGCGGCGCTCCCCGCAGGCCCGGGTCTACGTGGTCGGCTACCCCGAGCTGCTCCCGGGCGACCCGGAGAGCTGCCGGCCGACGCTCGGGGCGACCATCGCGCCGGCGGACCTCGGCTTCCTCGTCGAGAAGGAGCGCCAGCTCAACGGGATGCTCAAGCAGCGCGCGGAGGCCGCCGGGGCGGTGTTCGTGGACATCGCCGGCCCCTCGGCCGGGCACGACATGTGCGCGGGCGAGGACGCCCGCTGGGTCGAGCCGCCCTTCCCGGCCCGGGGGCTGGCGCCGGTCCACCCCAACGCCAAGGGGCAGGAGGCGGTGGCCGCCGCCGTGCTGAAGGCCGTCCGGGGCTGAGCCCGTACCGACCGGAGCCGAGCCGGGACGAGCCGGGACGGGCCCGGGAGGGTGCCGAAAGGACTGGGCCGTCCGGGTAAGAACGATTCGCGCGGGCCGACACCGGCGCGCCTCCCACGGTTCACGCCCCGGTCCGCACCCCTTCGCGCGCGGCACACCCCGCGTGTCGGGGGCGCGGCGTACCGTGAAGTCCATATGGATGACACCACGCACCGCCTCGCCGCCCCGATCCCGTACGACCACGCCGCCGAGGCCCGCTGGGTCCCCGAACCGGACAAGCGCCCCGGCCGCACGGCGTTCCAGCGCGACCGCGCCCGGGTGCTGCACTCGGCGGCGCTGCGCAGGCTGGCCGGCACCACCCAGGTGGTCGCCCCGATGCGCAGTGACTTCCCGCGCACCCGGCTCACCCACTCGCTCGAATGCGCCCAGGTCGGGCGCGAGTTGGGCGCCGCCCTGGGCTGCGACCCGGACCTCGTGGAGACCGGCTGCCTGGCCCACGACATCGGCCACCCGCCCTTCGGCCACACCGGCGAGGAGGCCCTCGACCAGGCCGCCGAGGCCTGCGGCGGCTTCGAGGGCAACGCCCAGTCGCTGCGCATCCTCACCCGGCTCGAACCCAAGCGCTTCGTGCCGGTGGAGGACCGGCCCGCCGCCCGGCTCGCCCCCTGGCCCGGCCGCAGCGTCGGTCTCAACCTGACCCGCGCCGCCCTGGACGCCGCCACCAAGTACCCGTGGACCAAGGGCACCCACCCCACCGACCCGGCCTCGCCCAAGTACGGCGTCTACGCCGACGACCTGCCGGTCTTCCGCTGGCTGCGGGCCGGTTCCCCGCCCAGGCGCAAGTGCTTCGAGGCCACCGTGATGGACTGGTCCGACGACGTGGCCTACTCCACCCACGACGTCGAGGACGGCCTCCAGGCCGGCCACATCGACCCGGCCGCGCTGCGCGCCCCGAGCGAGCGCGCCGAGCTGTTCAAGGTCGCCGAGCGCTACGCCCGGGACGCCGAGCCGGAGGAGCTGGCCGCCGCCCTGGACCGGCTGCTCGCCCAGGACTGGTGGCCGCGCGGCTACGACGGCACGGCGCGCGCCCGTGCCGGGCTCAAGGACCTCACCAGCCAGCTGATCGGCCGCTTCTGCCTGGCAGCCGAGCAGGCCACCCGCGCCCGCTACGGCCCGGGCCGGCTCACCCGCTACGCCGCCGAGCTGGTGGTGCCGAGGGGCGTCCGGCTGGAGTGCGCGGTGCTCAAGGCGGTCGCCGTCCGCTACGTCATGCAGCGCGACGAGCAGGCCCAGCTGCGGGCCCGCCAGCGGGTCGTGATCGCCGAGCTGGCGTACGTCCTCACCCAGCGCGCCCCCGAGGGCCTGGACCCGGTCTTCGCCGCGATGTACCGGGAGGCCGAGGACGACCGCGCCGCCCTGCGCACGGTCATCGACCAGATCGCCACCCTCACCGACGCCTCGGCCCTCGCCCTGCACGCCAAACTCGTCGGCGCCGCCTGGGCCTGAGGCCCGGGCGTAGGGGAGCCACGGCTCGAAACCCCGGCCACCCCAGTAGACTTCCGGGGTGGCCGGGCGGATCAGGGACGAAGACGTACAGGCGGTGCGCAGCGCACTGCCGATCGACGCGGTGGTCGGCGACTACGTACAGCTGACCAACGGTGGCGGCGGCGAGTACAAGGGCGTCTGTCCCTTCCACGACGAGAAGTCCGCCTCCTTCTACGTCAACCCCGCCAAGGGCGTCTTCCACTGCTTCGGCTGCCAGGAGAACGGCGACACCATCGCCTTCCTGATGAAGATCGAGCACTTCACCTTCGCCGAGGCCGTCGAGCGGATGGCCGCCCAGGCCGGCATCACCCTGCGCTACGAGGAGGGCGGCTACAGCCCCCGCCACCAGCAGGGCGAGCGGACCCGCCTGGTCGAGGCGCACAAGGTGGCCGCCGCCTACTACCAGGAGCAGCTGGCCTCGCCGGAGGCGGAGATCGGCCGCCGATTCCTGGCCGAGCGCGGCTTCGACGAGGAGGCGGCCAGGACCTTCGGCGTCGGCTACGCCCCCGCGGGCTGGGAGCACCTGGTGCGCTTCCTGCGCGGCAAGGGCTTCACCGACAAGGAGATCCTGCTCGGCGGCCTGGCCTCGCAGGGTCAGCGCGGCGGCCTGATCGACCGCTTCCGGGGCCGGCTGGTCTGGCCGATCCGGGACATCGCGGGCGAGGTGGTCGGCTTCGGTGCCCGCCGCCTGCGCGAGGACGACAACGGTCCGAAGTACCTCAACACACCCGAGACGCCGATCTACAAGAAGTCCCACGTGCTGTACGGCATCGACCTGGCGAAGAAGGAGATCGCCAAGTCGGGCCGCGCGGTGGTGGTCGAGGGCTACACCGACGTGATGGCCTGCCACCTGGCCGGGGTCACCTCGGCGGTCGCCACCTGCGGTACCGCCTTCGCCGAGGACCACATCAAGATCATCCGCCGGTTGCTGATGGACACCTCGCAGTACCGGGGCGAGACCGTCTTCACCTTCGACGGCGACGCGGCCGGCCAGAAGGCCGCCCTGCGCGCCTTCGAGGACGACCAGAAGTTCGCCGCCAAGACCTCCATCGCGGTCAGCCCGGGCGGCATGGACCCCTGCGAGCTGCGCCTGGCCCAGGGCGACGAGGCGGTCAAGCAGCTGATCGACAACCCGGTCCCGCTGTTCGAGTTCGCGCTGAACTCGGTGGTGGCCCGGCACCGGGTGGACACCCCGGAGGGGCGTTCGGCGGCGCTGGAGGAGGCGGCCCCGATCGTCGCCAAGATCAAGGACCGCTCGATCCAGCACGAGTACGCCGTCCGCCTGGCCGGCATGCTCGGCATCCTGGACGAACCCTTCGTGGTCCGCCGGGTCTCCCAGCTGGCCCGCTGGGACCGCGAGCGCCAGCAGAACCCGCGCGGCGCCCAGCAGCGCCGCCCCGAGCCGGCCCAGCCGCAGCGCCCCGCCCAGCCCTCCTTCCGGCTCAACCCGCGCGACCCGGCGCAGTTCGTCGAGCGCGAGCTGCTCAAGCTGGCGCTCCAGCACCCGGACCTGGTCAGTCCGGCCTTCGACCACTACGGCGAGGACGAGTTCCCGACCCCGCCGTACACCGCCGTCCGGCAGGCCATCGCCAAGGCCGGCGGCGCCGCGTACGGGGCGATGCTGCCCGACTTCACCAGCGCGGTGCGCGAGGCGGCCCCGGACGACCGGGTGCGCTCGCTGGTGACCGAGCTGACCGTCGAACCGGTGCGCTCGCGCCGCAAGGCGGACGCGGTCTACGCGGGGGAGTTCCTGGTCAAGCTGCGCCTGCTGGCCGTGGACCGGCGGATCGACGAGGTCCGCGGCTACCTCCAGCGGCTGGGCCACCGGGCCGACGCCGAGCAGCAGCACGCGGTGCAGACCGAGCTGTGGCAGCTCCAGCAGTACGGGCAGCAGCTCCGCAGCCGGGGCGCGGCCGCACTCTAGACGCCGCCGGTCGCTCCAGACGCAGCCGGTCGCGCAGAAAGTCCGCGCACGAGTATCGGCCACGGAGCGTGGCGTAGCGCACACTGGAGGGCGTCCCACCTCCGTACAGCGCGGGTCCGCCAGAGTCGCGCCCGCCCCGAGGGGATGCCCGTGGACCGAGGCCCCGCCGCAGCGACCGCCGCCACCGGACGAGTACGAGTACGCCCCGCCGGACAGCCGGCCGGGGAGCAGGAAACGGACCACGGCCGGGCCGTGGCCGCACCACCGGACGGCGCGCGGGTGCCAGCCCAGGGCCTGCCGCAGGGGCACCCCGACAGCCCCGACCCGGAAACCGGGCCCGAGCCCGGGGCCGACACCCGGGACGGGCCCGCCGAGGCGGGCGGCCCGGCCGCCGACCTGCTGCGCCAGTACCTGCGCGAAATCGGCCGGATCCGACTGCTCACCGCCGCCGAGGAGGTCGAGCTGGCCCGCCGGATCGAGGCCGGCCTGTTCGCCGACGAGCGGCTGCACGGCGATCCGCCCCCGCCCGACCGGCTGGCCCGCGAGCTGGACACCCTGGTCGTCCGGGGCCGGATCGCCAAGCGCCGCCTGATCGAGGCCAACCTGCGCCTGGTGGTGTCCATCGCCAAGCGCTACGTGGGCCGCGGGCTGACCCTGCTGGACCTGGTCCAGGAGGGCAACCTGGGCCTGATCCGGGCGGTGGAGAAGTTCGACTACGCCCGCGGCTACAAGTTCTCCACCTACGCGACCTGGTGGATCCGGCAGGGGATGAGCCGGGCGCTGGCCGACCAGGCCCGGACGATCCGGGTGCCGGTGCACGTGGTCGAGCTGATCAACCGGGTCATACGGGCCCAGCGCGCGCTGCTCCAGGAGCGCGGCCTGGAGCCGACCGCCGCCGACCTCGCCGCCGCGCTGGAGCTGACCGAGGAGCGGGTGCGCGAGCTGCTCCGGCTGGCCCAGGAGCCGATCTCGCTGCACACCCCGGTCGGCGAGGAGGACGACGTCGCGCTCGGCGACCTGATCGAGGACGCCGACGCCACCTCGCCCGCCGAGTCCGCGACCTTCCTGCTGCTGCGCCAGCACCTGGACGCGGTGCTGGCCACCCTGGGCGAACGGGAGCGCCAGGTGGTCCAGCTCCGCTACGGGCTGGACGACGGGCGCCCGCGCACGCTGGAGGAGATCGGCGCGGTGTTCGGTGTGACGAGGGAGCGGATCCGGCAGATCGAGTCCAAGACGCTGGTCAAGCTGCGCGAGCACGCCCACGCCGCCCAGCTGCGCGGCTACCTCGACTGAGGCACGTCCGACGACGACGGGCTCGGAGCCGACGGATCGCCGGCCGTCGTGCCGGCTGTCGTTGTACCGGTTGCCGTCGTGCCGGTTGCCGTCGTACCGGGCGTCGGCGCTCCGGCCCCGGCGCCCGGGGGCGGCGAGGCGGGCCCGATCGGGATCGGCGTGGAGGCCACCACCGTGGCCAGGTCCTCGACGGTCGAGGTGCAGTCGTGCCCGGCCGGCTGGTAGCCGCACACCTGGAAGCCGACCGCCGGGTCCGCCGCGCTCAGCATCGGCGAGTAGTTGTCGTAGCCCCAGTGGATCAGCGCCGTCTCGCTGTCCCCGGTGCTGTCGGTGATCACCGCGTAGTCCTTGGGCTCGCCCTCGGTGATCGCCGCCCAGGCGGCCTGGCAGGTCCCGCTGTACCGGAGGTAGACGACCACCTTGCCGATGACCTGGGTCTGGAGCGTGCGGGCGTCCTTGCCGCAGCCGGTGGTCTTGGGGTCCTTGTGCGCGCAGCCCACCGCCTGGCAGGTGGGCTCGGACGGAACGGGCTTCGCGACCGCGGTGGCGACCGGCGCCGGGACGGGCCCGTCGGCGGCCGGGGTCCGTCCGTCGTCGTGCCGGGCGACCCGCAGGCCGGCCAGGAGCAGCAGCGCCAGCACCGCCGCGGCCCCGCCGGCCAGTGCGGCCGGGCGCCGCCACCAGGCAGTGGGCCCGGCGGCTTCCCCGGTGGCCTCCTCGGCCGGCGGCACGATCGACCCGGTGTCCTCGGCCGGCGCGGGCCAGGAGGGTTCCCGGTCCGGTTCCCCGGCCACCGCCGGTGCCCGGCCCGGCAGCTCGGCGGGCAGCTCTGCCGGCTCCTCGGCCGGCGCCACCGTCCCGAGCCACAGCCGCCTCAGCTCCGCCGCGTCGCAGTCCACCGCGCCGACCAGCGCCTCCAGCGCCTGCTCGGTGACCACCCGCTTGCCGTTCAGCCAGCGCTCCCAGGAGGCCCGGCTGTAGTGCGTCCGCGCGGCCAGCTCGGACAGCGAGAGCCCGGCGGCGTCCTTGATGGCCCGGAGCTCCTCCGCCAGGAGCCGGGCGGGTTCGGACAGCTCCGCGGGCAGTTCCTTCCAGGCGGATGCCAAGGCGGCCCTCCAAGGTCGCGAGACGGGACACGGGGGACGGGGCGGAGGTGCGTGCCCGGCCCTGGCCGTTCGGTGTCTCGCCGTCTCCAACCTGATCGGCCCGGCGTCTCAAACCCCAGGTCAGGGCGTTGAGACGGACGGAAGTGTCTCACAACCCCCGGGGACGCTCGAACAGTCGTGTGTCCGTCGTGCAGAGTTCTCTGGCCGGTGCGGTTCACCGCCCGGCAGCTGCGTTCGGGCCCGGCCGATCGGCCGTCCTCGGCCCGATGCCGCGTCCCGGACCCCCACCGGTCGGGGC
>NZ_JAFLNG010000414.1 GCF_017427025.1 Streptomyces sp. FH025 | reverse complement strand
TTCCTTCGGCGCGTCCGGCGACCAGGATCGCCCCCATCCGCGAGATTGGCCAGGGCCCAACGACCCCAGCGGTCCCGGCCGGGTCAGGGCAGCAGGAGGACGCGGCCGAGGTTGGTGCGCTCCTCCAGCAGCCGGTGGGCGGTGGCGGCCTCGGTGAGCGGGAGGCGGGCGTGCACCACGGCGTTCAGCCGGCCCGCCGCGAAATGCCCGGTGATCTCCTCGACGTCCCGGCGCGCCTGCTCCGGGCGGGCCGCGCGCCAGGCGAGCAGGGAGAAGCCGAGGGCCTCGTTGAGCCGGAACAGCCGGAGCACCGGCACGCTGCCCGGCTGACCGTCGGCGGCGCCGTACACCACTACCCGGCCGAGCGGGGCCAGCACCTCGAAGCTGCGCTGGAGGACGTCGCCGCCGACCGAGTCGAGGACGAGGTCCACGCCGTTCGGTGCGGCCGCGCGGACCTGCTCGGGCCAGTCGGGGGAGCGGTAGTCGACGGCCGCGTCCGCACCGAGGCTCCGGGCGAAGTCGAGCTTGGCCGCCGAACCGGCGGTGGCGATCACGGTGCCCGCACCGAGCAGCTTCGCCAGCTGGACGGCCAGGTGGCCGATGCCACCGGCGGCCGCGTGGACCAGGACGGTCTCGCCGGCGGCCGGCCGCCCGAGGCGCAGCACCCCCAGGGCGACCGGGCCGCCGAGCGGCAGCATGCTGGCGGCGCCGAGGTCGAGCCCGTCCGGCACCGGGGCCAGCCAGGCGGCGTCGGCGAGGGCGAACTCGGCGAAGGCGTCCTCGGACAGGGCCGCGACCCGCTGCCCGACCAGCGCGGCGGGGGCGCCGGGGCCGACCGCCTCGACGGTCCCGACGACGTCGCCGGTGAGCACGCCGGGCAGCGGGCGGTGGAAGATCGAGCCCTCCGGTTCGCCCCGGCGGAACCTGGTGTCCACGAAGTTCGCCCCGATCGCCTCGGCGCGCAACAGGGCCTGGCCCGGTCCGGGTGTCGGGATCTCGGCCTCCTCCGGCGTCAGGACCTCGGGGCCGCCGTACCGGTGGTAGCGGACGCGTAGCATCGGTGCCTCCCTCGATGGGGCCGGCCCGGGAAGAACTGGACCGGCGGTCAGCTTTCACTCGGGACCGTACTGGACCGCTGGTCCAGTTGTCCATGAGGGGACGAGACGAACCCGGGACACCGAACCCGGGACACGAAACGAAAAACGAAAGGGGACCGGCAGCCCATGTCCGAAGGCAGGCGCGAGCGCGCCGACGCGGTCCGCAACCGACGCGCGATCCTGCGCGCCACCGAGGAACTGCTCGCCGGGCACCGGCCCGAGCAGATCTCGATGGAGCAGATCGCGGCCGCCGCGGGGGTGGGCAAGGGCACCGTCTTCCACCGCTTCGGCAGCCGGATGGGCCTGATGCTCGCGCTGATGCAGGAGCGGGCGCTCGATCTGGACGAGGCCGTCCGCAGCGGGCCGCCGCCGCTCGGCCCCGGCGCCCCGGCCCGGGAGCGCCTGTTCGCCTTCCTGGACGCCGTGGTCGAGGTGGTCGGCCGCAACAAGAGCCTGCTGGCCGAACTCGGCCACGCCGGTACCACCACCCAGCCCTCCGGCGAGGCCCCGCCCACCGCGCACCCGGTCTACCTCGGGTGGCACGCCCACCTCAGCGCGCTGCTCGCCGAACTGCGCCCGGACCTGGACGCCGAACTGATCGCCCACCTGCTGCTCGGCTCGCTGCAGAGCGCCCCGATCCTTCGGCTGCTGGAGCAGGGCGAGGGCCGGCGGATCGCCGCGACGCTGCGGGAGCTCGCCGAGTCCCTGGTGGACCGCTAGTCCGGTTGGGCCGATCGGGCGAGGGAGCGGGGCGCCGCGCCGATCCGCCCCCTGCGGCGGGCCCGGCCGCCTACCGTGGGGCGGGATCACTCCGCCCCCGCGGCCTCGCGCCTGACACGCGGTCGGAGACCACGACCGCGCCGGCCCCGCCGAAGGCCGCGTGGAAGGCCGGAGGAGGGCGCTTGCGGGTGCGGTCCGTGCGGTCGGTGGAGACGCAGCAGCAGCGGATGCCGGCACTGATCCGGTACAGCCACCGCGCCTGGCTGGTGCCCGCGGTGCTGCTGGTCGCGGTCATCGGCGTGGACGCGGCCACACCCCACTCGTTCGCGTCCGCGAGCTGGCTGGTCATGGTCCCGGTGGCCGCCGCGGCGCTCTGCGGCCCGTGGGTCACCGCGCTGTTCGCCTGCCTCTCGATCGCCGCCTACCCCGCCCTCGACGGCATCTGGGCCAAGTCCCAGGGGATCGAGGACTTCCTCCTGGTGCTCGCCGGGGCCGTCCTCGCGGCGCCGCTCAGCATCTTCCGGGCGCAGGCCGCCGCGTACGTCCGCCATCTGCGGGGCACCGCCGAGACGACCCGGGAGGTGGTGCTGCGGCCGGTTCCGCCGGGCTGGGGCGGCGTGGACTCGGCGGCGCGCTACCTGGCCGCCGACGTCGAGGCCCGGGTGGGCGGCGACTTCTACGACGTCCTGGCCACCCCCTACGGCGCGCGGGTCATCCTCGGTGACGTCCAGGGCAAGGGGCTCCCGGCGGTCTCCACCGCGGCGGCCCTGGTCGGCTGCTTCCGGGAGGCCGCCTTCCACGAGGAGGACCTGGCCACCGTCGCCTCCTGGCTGGAGGAGCGGCTGCACCGGCAGAACCTGCTGTCCGTCCGGCTGGGCGCCGAGGACGAACGGTTCGCCACGGCCGTCATCATCTGCTTCCCCACGGACGCGCCGGAGGAGGTCGAGCTGGTCAACTTCGGGCACGAGGGCCCGCACGTCCTGGGCCCGGACGGCGTACGGCAGGTGCCGTCGGACGGCGGCGCGCCGATCGGCCTCGCCCACCTGGCGGGCGGACTTCCGGAGGTCCGCCGGCTGCGCCTGGGGGCGGACGAGACGATCCTGATCGTCTCCGACGGCGTGACCGAGGCCCGCGACCGGCAGGGCGCCTTCTTCGCCCTCCGCGCGCACCTGGACCGGCTGGTCGGCGTGCGCGGGGCGACCATCCCCGAGCACCTGGTCGACGAGATCGCCGCCGCCGTCGTCCGGCACACCGGCGGCCGCCTGCGGGACGACACCGCCCTGCTCGCCGTCCGCCGTTTCCCCGGAGCGCCGCCCGGCCGGCTCCGGTAGCGCCGCTCTACTGGCCCCGCAGGGAGTCGAGGGCCGCGCCCAGTCGCCGGGCGGCCTCGTCCGCGACCTCGGCGAGCCCGCCACCGGGGCCCGCCAGGGTGACCAGCGTCTGCGGGTCCACGGCCTCGACCACGGTGGTGCCACCGTCCGCCCGGACGACCACGTTGCAGGGGAGCAGCAGTCCGATCCGGGGGTCGGCCCGCAGTGCCCGGTGGGCGAGGGACGGATTGCAGGCGCCGAGGATCAGGTAGTCCTCCAGCTCCTCGCCGAGCTTCTCGCGCAGCACCGCCCGGACGTCGATGGTGGTCAGGACACCGAAGCCCTGCTCCTTCAGCGCGGCGGTGACGGCCTCCACCGCCTGCGGGAACGGCCGGTCGAGCCGGACGCCGAGACCGTAGTCCACGATTCCTCCTGGGGTCCCGGCCAGTATCGGCGCCCGCGGCGGCGGGCGCCTGCCGGAGCCTGAGGCCCTCAGGACCTCAGGACCTCAGGACCTCGGCTGGAGGACGGTGAACGAGGGGCGCGGGATCCGGCTGATCACCGAGCCGATCAGGGTGCCGATCGACACCCCGAACACCGCCGACACGGCGGCCAGCAACGACTGCGCGCCGTTGCCGACCTCGATCTGCACGGTGTTGAGCAGGCCGAAGGAGCCCGGCACCACGATCCAGAACGCGGGCAGGTAGAGCACCTGCCAGAGCGGACTGCCCGGCAGCCAGTGCACCACGGTGGCCGCCGCCCCGGCGGCGGCCGCACCGGCCAGCCCGCCGATCGCCGCGCCGTGCACCGAGCCCACCGCCACCTGGACGGTGACGCTGACCGCGATCACCGCGACGATCCACGGAATGGCCGGGGGAGGGGTGTTCACATTGATCACGAGGCCGGCCACGGCGATCGCCAGCCCCACCCCGATGACCCACCAACTCGGCTTGGCCACCTGGACGTTGGCCAGGGCGGTGGCCGGCATGCCGATCGCGGTCGCGGCGGCGGCCACCCCGGCGAGGAACAGCGCGAGCTGCACCGCGCCCGACACCAGCCGGGCGCTCCCCGCGCTGGCGGCGCCCGCGGCTATCTCGGACAGCCCGGTGACCAGCAGCCCGCCCGGCAGCAGGATCGCCAGGGTGGCCACGATGGTGCGCAGCGGCCCCTCCAGCAGCGAGGCCCGCGCGAGCGACAGGACCAGCAGCGCGACCAGGAACCCGGCCGTGACGGGCAGGAGCGGCCGCAGGTGCGGCAGCCGGCGCGCCAGCATCGTCAGCCCCACCACGATCAGTGAACCGATCCCGGCCACCAGCACGTTCGCCGCGACGGGCTGAAGGAAGATGCAGACGCCCACCCCGACCGGCAGCGCCCCGAGGTCGGCGACCCAGGCGGGCCAGCGGGCCGGAGCCCGGCGGATCCGGTCCAGCTCGGCCAGCGCCTGCGGCCCGTCCATGGCGCCCGTACGCAGCCGGTGCACCAGGTGGAGGACGTCCGCGGTCTGCTCGAACCGCAGCGCGCCGCCGACCGGCTGGAACCGGGTGGCCTCCTCCGCGCTCAGCGCGACGAACAGCCCGTTGGTCAGCGCGGCGACCCGTACGTCCGGAGCCCCCAACGCCCGCCCCAGCCCGTGCAGTTCCTCCTCGACGTCATGGACGGGAAGGCCGCCGCCCAACAGGGCGTCGCCCAGTTCGAGGAGCAGGCGGCGGAGCGGGTCCGCCGGGGCCTCGATGCCCCGGCGTGAGGGAGACGTGCTAAGCATGGTCGATATCGTCCCACCCCGTCCGAATCGGTCCGACTCTGCCCCGGTCTGATCGCTTCGGTTCCCCGTGCGGGCCCAGCGGGCACCCGGGGGCTGTGTCTGGTCGGGGCGGTTCACAGGGTTCCCCGGGGGCGCCGCCGGCAGGCCGGCGGCGCCCTTCCGGCTACACGGCGGCCACCGCGGGCCCGCTGAGCAGGCCGGTGCGGTGGAGGGCGCGCAGGGCCGCCGCGCAGAGCAGGCCCAGGACGGAGAGTGCGAGCCAGGGCAGGGCGGCGAGGCCCGCCGAGCGGGCGGCGTCGAGGGCCGCACCGGTCAGCAGGTTCCCGAGCGTGATGCCGAGGCCGCAGATGGTGTTGTAGAGCCCGTAGTGGGTGGCGACCAGGCGGTCCCCGCAGAGCCTGACCACCGTGTCCATCTCGAACGGGTAGGCGAGCATCGTGCCCAGCGCCAGCAACAGCGCGGCCAGCGCCGGCGGTCCGATCGCCAGCGCCCACCGCCCGGCGCCCGTCCCGGGCGCCGGCAGACCCGACGTCACGAGCAGCGGCACGAACGCCGCGCCCATGGAGACGAGCCCCAGGGCCAGGGCCGTACCCGGGGCGATCCGGGCCCGGCACCAGGCGGTGACCCGGGTCTGCAGCAGCACCGTGCTCAGCCCGGAGACCACGAACAGCAGCGCGGTGGCCGCCGTGCCGCCGCCGCCGTCCCCGCCCAGCCGCCGGACCTCCAGCGGCAGCGCGAGGTACACCTGGAACGACAGCACGTACGAGCCGGTCATCGCGCCGGCGAAGAGCAGGAACGGCCGGTTGGCCAGCGCCCCGCGCCACTGCGCGAGCACCCCCGCCCGGTCCGGCCCGTCGGCAGGGTCCGCACCGTGCCGGGCGGGCAGTGAGCGGATCTGCACCGCGCTCAGCACCGCGAACACCCCGGAGGCGGTCAGGCAGGTGGTCCGGAAGTCCACGGCGGTGAGCGCCATGCCGACCAGCGGGCCGAGCAGGATGCCCGCCTGGTAGAACACGTTGAACAGCGCGAAGGCCGCGACCCGCTGCTCGCCGGCGTCCCGCGCCAGGTAGGCGCGCACCGCCGGGTTGAACAGCGCCCCGGCGAGGCCGGTGGCCGCCGACGCCACGATCAGCGCGGGTAGTGAGGCGGACACGCCGAGCGCGGCGAAGCCCGCCGTGCGCAGCAGGCAGCCGGCCACGATCAGGGGCTTGTAGCCGAGCCGGTCGGCGAGGGTGCCGCCGACCAGGAACATGCCCTGCTGGGTGAAGTTCCGTATGCCGAGCACGAGTCCGACCGCCCAGCCGGCCATGCCGAGCGTTCCGGACAGGTGTGCGGCCAGGTACGGCATCAGCATGTAGAAGCCGAGGTTGATGGTGAACTGGTTCACCATCAACAGCCGGACGCTGCGCTCGTACCCCCTGAACTGGGTGAGCATGCCGGTCACTCGGGCTCCCCGGTGGTCAGCGGGTCGACGACGGTGGCGCACCTGGTCCAGCGGGTGACCTCCTTGTCGCCCGGGTGGGAGATCTCGTCGGGCTCGTCGGCCGGGGGGCGGTCGAGCAGGTCGTGTGCGGCGCAGTACTCGTCGTCGTACACGGTGCCGAGGTAGCGCTGCGGCCCGTCCGGGAAGACCGCCGCGATACGGGTGCCGGAGGGCTTCGTCCGGGCCAGCCAGCCGGCCACCAGGGCGACCGCGCCCACGCTCCAGCCGCCGGTGGCGTAGTGCGAGGTGGCGAGGCGTCGGCAGGTCCAGACGGCCTCGGAGGGGGCGACCCAGTGGGTCTCGTCGAAGCTGGCGTAGGCGACGTTGCGCGGGTGGATGCTGGAGCCGAGGCCACGCATCAACCGGGGGCGGGCGGGCTGGCCGAAGATCGTCGAGCCGATGGTGTCCACGCCGACGACCCGCAGGCCGGGGTAGAGCTGGCGCAGAACCCGGGAGATCCCGGCGGAGTGTCCGCCGGTTCCGACGCTGCACACCAGCACGTCGACGTGCCCCAGCTGGGAGGCGAGTTCGAGCGCGAGCGGGGTGTAGGCGGTGGTGTTGTCCGGGTTGTTGTACTGGTCCGGGCACCAGGAGCCGGGGTGGTGGGCGAGGAGTTCGGCGACCCGGTCGCGCCGGGCCTGCTGCCAGCCGCCCCGC
>NZ_JAFLNG010000413.1 GCF_017427025.1 Streptomyces sp. FH025 | reverse complement strand
GCCCGCGGTGATGCTGGGGGCGATCGAGGAGCCGGCGACGTAGAAGCCGAAGAGGGCGCAGACGATGGCGTGGGAGACCTTTAGTCCGTCCCTGCGGAAGAACAGGAAGGCGATGGTGCCGAACAGGACGATGCCGGAAATCGAGAGGATCACGTTCTGCTCCTCAGGGAGGGGGACGGGGACCGTGTCACTGGAAGTGTCCCAATCGTGACAAAAAGTAATAGATGATGGAACGGCGCAAATGGGTGGTTCTGCCGTTCAAGCCGTTCAATACCGCCCCGGGGGCGGATGGGGGTATGTGAAGCGGCCGGGGTGTCGGCCTCGCTCCACACGGATTCGGTGTGGCGAGGCATTCCCGGCGGGTGGGCGGGAAGTTTCCGGGGGGTCCGGGAAGTTCCCCCGAATGGCTGCGCGGCCCGCGCGGCCGTGTGCTCCCGCGTCCGCGCGCGGGGCGGGTCGGCAACCGGAATCCGGACGCGTGGTGGCCCGGTCCGGCCCCGGCCGCTAGCGTGCGGTACGCACGGCACTCCCATCCGCCCTCAGGAAAGGCAGCCAGTCATGACCGACGCCCCCGACGCCGAGGTGATCGCGCTCGCCGGGAAGCTCTTCGACGCCGCCCGGACCGGAGACACCGCCGCCCTGACCGCCGCCGTCGACGCGGGTGTCTCCGCGGACCTCACCAACGGCAGCGGCGACACCCTGATCATGCTCGCCGCCTACCACGGCCACGCCGCCGCCGTCGAGGCGCTGCTGGAGCGCGGCGCCGACCCGAACCGGGCCAACGACAAGGGCCAGACCCCGCTGGCCGGCGCCGTCTTCAAGGGCACCGTGGACGTCGTCGACGCGCTGCTGGCCGGTGGCGCCGACCCCAGGGCCGGCTTCCCGTCCGCCGTCGACGCCGCCGCGATGTTCGGCAAGACGGAACTGCTCGCCCGGTTCGAGGGCCGGTAGACCGAGGTCGTAGGCTCTTCGACCATGGAGAGCACCGCCACCCGGGACACCGGCACCGTCGAGTTCCGCATCACCGGCTACGCCCACCCGGACGCCCAGGCCCTGTCGGCGGAGGTCCAGCAGGAGTACGTGCGCCGCTACGGCGACCCGGACGAGACCGTCCTGCACCCCGAGGACTTCGAGGAGCCGGCCGGACTGTTCATGATCGCCTACCTGGACGGCCGCCCGGTCGCCTGTGGCGGGTGGCGGGCCAAGCAGGCCGGCCCCGACGGGCTGCGCGACGGCGACGCCGAGCTCAAGCGGATGTTCGTGATCCCCGCAGCCCGGGGCCGCGGCCTGGCCCGGGCGGTGCTGCGCCGCCTGGAGCGGACCGCCGTCGAGGCCGGGCGCAGCCGCTTCATCCTGGAGACCGGCACCGAGCAGCCCGAGGCGATCGCGCTCTACGGGTCCGAGGGCTACTCCGCGATCCGGAAGTTCGGTATCTACAAGGACCACGCGCAGAGCATCTGCCTCGGCAAGGAGCTCGCGGCGGCGGTCTGAGCGACGGCCGCTCCGGGCGGTCCCGGGTCAGGCCTTAGGGAGACGGATGAGCCACCGACCGCCCGGAGCCGACCGGCTCCCCGCCCTGGCCGCGCCCGGCGGGGAGCTGGACCGGCTGGTCCGCGACGGCGTGCGCACCGTCGGCGCGGGCGCCGTCTGGGCCGTCGGCGACGCCGGGGGCGCGCTGGGCGGCGGCAGCCACGGCACGCTCGGGCAGGGCCCGTACGCCGGGCTCGCGCCGGGGCCGGACACGCTGTACGACCTCGCCAGCCTCACCAAGATCGTCGCGCTCTGGCCCTGCGCCGGGGCGCTGTGGCAGTCCGGGCGGCTGCCGCTGGACGAACCGCTCGGCCGGTGGTGGCCGCCCGCCGCCGGCCACCCCTCGGAGATCCTGACGGTACGTCAACTCCTCGCGCACACCGCCGGCCTGCTGCCCCACACCCGCTTCGCCCGGCTCTACGGGCCGGAGCCGGCGGCGATCCGGGCCGGGGTGATCGCCGCCCCGCTGCACCGCGCCCCCGGCACCGCCGTCGAGTACACCGACCGCGCCGCCGTGCTGCTCACCTACCTGGTCGAGGACCTCGGCGGCGCACCGCTGGACGAACTCGCCGCGCGCTGGGTCTGGCGGCCGCTGGGCATGGCCGACGCCCGGTACGGGCCGCTCGGCCCGGCCGAGACCGCCCGTACCGCGCCCACCGAGTACGAGGAGTCGCTCGGCGCCCACCTGCGCGGCGTCGTGCACGACCCCTCCGCCCGGCTGCTCGGCGGCGTCTCCGGCAACGCCGGGGCCTTCGCCACCGCCCGCGACCTCGCCCGCTTCCTCGCCGCCGTGCTCGCCCCGCCGCCCCGACTGCCGTGGGGCGAACGGTGGATCGCCGAATCGCTGCGCGAACAGACCGGCGGCCTCACCCCCGCCCGCGGCCTGTCCTGGCTGTACGCCCCCGGCACCGATCCCGCCGACGGCACCTTCGTCCACTACGGCTTCACCGGCACCGGCATCTGGGTCTCCCGCCGCCTCGGCCGCTGGGCGCTGCTGCTCACCAACAAGGTGCACTACGACCGGAGCACCCAGCCGCTCACCGACCTGCGCAACGCCTTCCGGCGGTCCGTCTTCGGGTAGCACCCGATCGGGTGGATTAGGTATGAACGGCCTTCGACGGTATGGCGGTTGCGGCAGAGTGGCCGTGACGGAGGCAGCCGGCGGAGGAGGCGCGATGACGGACACCTGGGCACTCTCGGAGGAGGAGTGGCTGGCCGGGCTGGTCCGCGCCTACACCGGGTGCAGCGTGCTGCTCACCGACGAGACGGGCAAGGTGCTGCTGCTGAAGGCCAGTTACCGCGACCAGTGGCAGTTCCCCGGCGGCGGGATGGACCGGGGCGAGGGCCCCGCCGAGTGCGCCGCCCGCGAGCTGTACGAGGAGACCGGGCTGGTGGCGGGCGAGCTGCGGCTGCTGGTGGTGGAGTGGCGCGATCCCATCCCGGGCCAGGGTGAACACGCGCACCCCGCCGTGCAGTTCATGTTCGACGGCGGCACCGTCGAGGCGGGCGCGGCCGTCCGCCTCCAGGCCGAGGAGATCGCCGACCACGGGTACTTCACCCCCGCCCGGGCCGCCGCCCTGCTGCACCCCTGCGCGGCGCGCCGGCTCGCCGGGGCCCTGGAGGCCCGGCGGACCGGCGCCGCCGCGCTGCTGCACTCGGTGGGCTACCTGGGCTGACCTCGGCCGATCGCCGGTCAGATCAGCGTGCTCCAGTAGTACCAGAACCGGTTGAGGACCAGCAGAGCGATCACCGTGGCCCACAGCACCGGCAGCGCCCAGTGGTAGCGCGCCGCCTCCCGGACGACCACCCGCAGCCGCGGACCCACCGGGATCACACCCGTCCGCAGGTTGTGCAGCGTGGTGTACCAGAACAGCACCACCACCGTGGCCCACACCACCATGCAGTACGGGCACAGCGCGCCGATGTCGTACAGCGCCTGGTCGACCAGCCAGTGCACGAACACCACGCCCAGCGCCGTCCCGCCGTGCAGGCCCAGCCAGAACCAGCGCCGGTACCCGGCGCCGGCGAGCAGCCCCGCGCCGATCGCCGCCAGCGCGCCGAAGGCGGCCAGGCCGAGCAACGGGTTCGGGAAGCCGAAGACCTCGGCCTGCTCGGTGCGCATCACCGAGCCGCAGCTGATCACCGGGTTGAGGTTGCAGCTGGGGACGTAGGACGGGTTCTCCAGGATGCGGAGCTTGTCGAAGGTCAGGACGGCCGAGGCGGCCAGTCCGATCAGCCCGCCGAGGAACAGCAGGATCGCGAAGGCCCGGCTCGCGCCGACCGGGCCTCGGCCGGCGGCGTCGGGGGCGGGACGGGAGAGGTGCACAGAGGTCGCGGCAGTCAAGGCAGCACACTCCGGTGGCTGGCTGGGAGGGGCCGGCCCGGCCGGGAGTTCGGCCGGGCCGGTGGTGCCGTGCGATGCGGCCGGGTCGGCCTACTGGAGGCCGGCGGCCTGCTTCACCTGCGCGGTGAACTGGTCCGGCGACGCCGGGGCGTTGCCGGCGAACAGGGTGATCGTCTTGCCGTCGACCTTGACCGTCGGGGTGCCGGTCACCTGGCTGTTGTTGAAGGCGTCGGCGACCTTCGCCGCCCACGGTGCGTAGGTCTTGTCGGTGACCGCCTTCACGAAGGCGTCCGTCTTCAGCCCGGGCACCTGGCCGGCCAGGTCCAGGATGTGGTTGACGTCGCCGAAGCCGTCCTCGCGCTCGTCCGGCTGGTTGGCGTACAGCACGTCGTGGAAGGCCTTGAACTTGTCCACGCCCTCGTTCAGCGCGGCGCCGGCGGCGGCCAGCGCGGTGCGCGAGCCCTTGCCGCCGAGGTTCTTGTCCAGGAAGGCCGCCAGGTGGAACTCCACCTTGATCTGACCGTCCTCGGTGAGCTTCTTGACGGCCTCGCCGTTCGCCGCCTCGAAGTGCTTGCAGACCGGGCAGCGGAAGTCCTCGTAGACCTCCATGGTGTGCGGGGCGTCGGCCTTGCCGTAGGTGATCACCGTGCCGTCCGGGCCGGTGGCGTTGGCCGGCACGACCAGCGGGGCCGAGGACGCCGCCGAGGCCTTGTCGTCCTTGCCAGAGGCCGAGTTGATGGCGACCGCGACACCGCCCGCGAGGGCGAGCACGGCGACGGCGGAGACCGTCACGACGATCCGCTGACGGCGCTTGGCGGCCTGCTTCTCGCGGCGCTGCGCCTCCTGGATCCGCTCGCGGGCACTGATCAGCTTGGCCTCGCGCTTGGTGGGCTTCTGTGCCATGGGGAAGTCAACTCCTGTACGCGGCGCGCGGGTGCGCGCGGGGAGCCGCACGGGGTGCGGCGGGATCGGGTGAACGCGGGAGTCGTGCGCACTGCCTGCGGGCGTACGGGGGTTCCGAGCCCCGGTGGGCCGGTGACGGGAAAGCGGTCAGCAGGCAGGCGCGAAGGCCGGCGGACCACGCCGGGGCGCCGGGCTCAGCACCACGTCCTCGCGGCGCGGCCGCTCGCGGTCCGACACCGGCAGAGGCACCCGCAGCACCGGGCGGGCGGGGGCGGGGAGCAGCAGCAGGACCAGCGCCCGCAGCGGGCGGGTCAGCGACTGGCGCAGCGCGCGCAGCGCCCGGGCCAGGCCCGACAGCGCCGCGTCGCCCATCCGCAGCCAGGCCGAGGCGGCCAGCGCGATCACCAGGTGCACCAGCAGGAGCAGCAGCTGCGTCGCGGCGGGCGCCAACTGCCCGGCGTGGCCCAGCGGGCCGCCCAGCAGCGAGCCGTCCATCGAACCACCGCCGCAGACCAGCAGGTTGACCCCGCGCGCGGACACGTGCTCGGACAGGATCGGCCCACAGCCGGTCTGGCCCAGGTTGAACGTGGTGTTGAGCAGCAGCTCGACCGGCACCATCACACCGGAGATGTGCAGCAGCCGCCGCTCCCCGCCGGCCAGCGCGGCCGAGACCAGGAAGACGACGGCACTCGCCGTGGCCACCAGCGACAGCGGCAGCGGGCGACCGGTGATGACCACCTGGCCCAATGCGGCCATGGGCACGGCGAGCGCGGTGAACACCGCGGCCCGCAGGGCCCTGGTCACATGGGTGGAGGTCGTCACGCTCCGGAGTATGCCATGGCACTCACACCTGGCACGAGGGCACATCGGCCCTGGACATCGCGCGGACATCGCGTGACGTCGCCTCAGTGGCCCGCGCGGGCTCGACAGCGGCCGTCTCCCGACTAGCCTGGAAGGCGTTCCCGCTGATAGGGGTGCGCATCCATGGCCAGGCCCGAAACCACGGTGGGGCAGGTGCTGCTCGACCGCATCGAGGCCCAGGCGGTGGTGCTGGCCGGACTGGACGACGCCGTCCGGGCGGACGAACCCGACGCCGTCCACCGGATGCGGGTCGCCTGCCGGCGGCTGCGCAGCGCCCTGCGGACCTTCCGCCGCTTCCTCGCCCCCGGCGCCACCGACACCCTGGTCGCCGACCTGCGCTGGCTGGCCGCCGCGCTCGGCCGCTCCCGGGACTACGAGGTGCTCGCCGAACGCCTGGCCACCCAGGCCCGCGAGCTGCCCGCCGAGTGCGGGCCGGAGCGGGTCGCGGGAGCGCTGGAGCGGTGGGGCGAGGCCGAGTACCGCCGGGTGTGGCCCGAGGTGGTCGCCGCCCTCGACAGCCCCCGCCGCCGCGCCCTCGCCGACGCCCTGACCGCCCTGCTCGCCGAGCCGCCGCTGCGCCCGCGGGCCACCAGGGCCGCCCGCCCCGAGCTCTCCCGCATCGCCGCCCGGGAACAGCGCCGCACCGCCGAGCGCGTCCGCACCGCGCTCGCCGCCGACCCGGCGGAGCGTGACCGCGCTCTGCACGAGGCCCGTAAGGCCGCCAAGCGCGCCCGCTACGCCGGCGAGACGGCGGCCCCGGCGGTCGGCGAGGCGGCGGAGCGGTACGCGGAACGGATGAAGGCCGTCCAGGAGGTGCTCGGCGAGCACCAGGACGCGGTGGTCGCCGCAGGGGCCCTGGCCGACCAGGCGGCGGCCGGCGGCGAGCCCTTCGGCTACGGCGCGCTCTACGCCCGCCAGCTCGCGGCGGCCGAGGCGGCGCGCGGCCGGCTGGCGGAGGTGTGGGCGGGGGCGGGCAAGCGGAAGCTGGCGCGGTTCGGTTAGGGCCCGTCCTCCGGGACGGCTCGCTCGCCGGGGCCAGCCGGCGCTCGTCCTGGAACTCCTCCGGGATCTCGTCCTCCCACGGGTCGATGCCCCGGCGTCCGAGCTCGTCGAACCAACGCTCCCGGTTCGGCTAGCCGGTCGGGCTGAGCCCCGCCGAGCGGGCCGCCTCGCGCAGCAGGTCGTGGAGCATGGCGGTGGTCAGCCGGCCGGTGTTGGTGTTGCGCGGGCTCACGTGGTAGCAGCCGTACATCCGCAGGTCCGAGCCGCCGTCGCGGGCGGGGAAGGTGACCTGCGCGGCGTGGCCGAAGGCCGGGCGGGGGCGCGGGACCAGCCAGCCGGCGTCCGCGATCACCGGCAGCATGGCCTGCCAGGCGAAGGCTCCGAGGGCGACGACCGTCCGTA
>NZ_JAFLNG010000412.1 GCF_017427025.1 Streptomyces sp. FH025 | reverse complement strand
CCGCTGGAGGTTGGCGCGACGGCCGGGGCGTGTGGGGCGTTCGTGATGTTCGGCTTCACGGATTCCCCGAACCCCGGGGCGGTTCTCCTGGAGACGCTGACGAGCAGCCACTACATGGAGCAGCAGGCAGAGCTGGACGGCTACGGGCTGGTCTTCGAGTACCTCCGATCAGCGGCCCTGAACCCTACGGACTCGCTGGATATGATCTCCGCAATCGCGGCGGAGATGTGAGCACGAGACCAGACAGAGGTGTGAGCGCAATGACCGTACCGGAGATCGCTGTTCGGGGTTGGTACAAGAGCAGCTACAGCGCTCAGGCGAACGATTGCGTAGAGACCGGCCGCCTTGAGTCGAGCGGGATGGCTGTTCGGGACTCGAAGGATCCGGGCGGCCCGGCTCTCCAGTTCACCGCAGACGCTTGGGCTGCCTTCGTCGGCAGTGTGAAGGCTGGCGAGCTCCTGGGCGGGTAGACAAGTCTTGGCATGAATGCTCGGATCCAGCAGCTGTGCCGCTAGGAGTCGTCTTCAAAGCTGATCAAGTGATGAGAGATCATGTTCGCCATGGTGCGTCGTCATGAGCTTTCGGATGCCGAGTGGGCTGTGCTGTCGCGGTTCCTGCCCGCTTCGGGGGTGGCGGGCAGGCCACGTTCGGATGATCGGCTGGTGCTGAACGGGATCGTGTGGAAGCTGCGGACCGGCACGTCCTGGCGGGACGTGCCGGAGCGCTATGGCTCCTGGCAGACCCTGTACACCCGTTTCCGCCGGTGGGCACTGGACGGCACGTTCTCGCGGATGCTCCACGCGGTCCAGGCGGAGAAGGACGCGGCCGGAGATATCGACTGGCTGGTGTCGGTCGACTCCACGATCGTGCGGGCCCACCAGCACGCCACCGGCGGTAAAAAGGGGCTCTCGACCGGGACGAAGCGGGTGATCACGCCCTCGGTCGATCCCGTGGCGGACTGAGCACCAAGCTCCACCTGGCCTGCGACGGACGCGGCCGCCCGCTCGGCTTCGTCCTGTCGGGCGGCAACACCAACGACTGCACCCGCCTGGAACCGGTCCTGGAGGCGATCCGGGTCCCCAGGGTCGGGCCGGGGCGTCCGCGTACCCGGCCCGACCACGTCATCGCCGACAAGGGCTACAGCTCTCGCGAGATCCGCGCCTACCTGCGCAGACGCGGCATCCCGCACACCATCCCCGAACGCGTCGACCAGGTCAACGGACGTCTCACCCGCGGCTCACACGGCGGCCGGCCACCCGGATTCGACCGCGCCGTCTACCGGCTCCGCAATGTCGTCGAACGCTGCTTCAACCGCCTGAAGCAATGGCGCGGCCTGGCCACCAGATACGACAAGACCCGCGAGTCCTACCAAGCCGCCATCACCATCGCCTCGATTCTGCTCTGGATTTGATCTTTGAAGACGATGCCTAGGCATCGGAGGGGTGGGGCATGCTCGCATCGAGTCTCGGGAACGTTGTCTGGCGCAAGAGCGGTTACAGCGGACAGGGTGGTGACTGCATCGAGGTAGCCGAGGTTGTTCCCGCCATCGCTGCCGGACTTGGGTGGTACAAGAGCCGCTACAGCGGGCAGGGCGGTAACTGTGTCGAGACGCAGGTGAGGGTGACAGCTACGGCAGTCCGGGACTCCAAGGACCCGGATGGGCCGGTGCTGATGTTCCCGGCTGATGGTTGGGCTTCGTTCCTCGCCGGGGTCAAGGGCGGAGAGTTCCCGTCCACCTGAACCAACAGAGGTGCCCCGCACAGGCCGTGGCCGTGCGGGGCACCTCTCTGTGGTGTCTCTCTGTACTTCTTCTTTTAGAAGTCGTCGTCGAAGGAGACCGAACCCTCAACCGCGACCTGGTAGGCCGAGACCCGGCGCTCGAAGAAGTTGGTCAGTTCCTGGACGTTCTGGAGCTCCATGAAGCCGAACGGGTTGGTGGACCCGTAGCGGATCGGGAGGCCGAGGCGGGCGAGGCGCTGGTCGGCCACAGCCTGGAGGTACTCGCGCATCGAGGCGGTGTTCATGCCGGGCAGGCCGTCACCGCACAGGTCCTGGGCGAACTGGAGCTCGGCCTCGACGGCCTCCTCCAGCATCTCCGTCACCTGCTTGGCCATCTCGTCGTCGAAGAGGTCGGGCTCCTCCTCGCGGACGGTGTCGACCACCGACATCGCGAAGTCCATGTGCATGGACTCGTCGCGGAAGACCCAGTTGGTGCCGGTCGCCAGGCCGTGCAGCAGGCCGCGGCTCCGGAACCAGTACACGTACGCGAACGCGCCGTAGAAGAACAGACCCTCGACGCAGGCCGCGAAGCAGATCAGGTTGAGCAGGAACGCCCGCCGATCTTCCTTCGTCTGCAGCGAGTCGATGTGGTCGACCGCGTTCATGTACTTGAAGCAGAACTGGGCCTTCTGGCGGATGGAGGGGATGTTCTCCACCGCGGCGAAGGCCGCGTTGCGGTCCTCCGGGTCGGGCAGGTAGGTGTCGAGCAGCGTCAGGTAGAACTGGACGTGCACGGCCTCCTCGAACAGCTGACGCGACAGGTACAGCCGCGCCTCCGGGGAGTTGATGTGCTTGTAGAGGCTCAGCACCACGTTGTTGGAAACGATCGAGTCACCCGTGGCGAAGAACGCGACCAGCCGGCCGATCAGGTGGCGCTCGCCCTCGCTCAGCTTCGCCAGGTCGGCGACGTCCGAGTGGAGGTCCACCTCCTCGACGGTCCAGGTGTTCTTGATCGCGTCCCGGTACCGGTCGTAGAAGGACGGGTAGCGCATCGGGCGCAGCGTCAGCTCGAAGCCGGGGTCGAGCAGCATCTTGCGGTCTTCGGACTGAGACATTACTGGCAGGCCTCGCAGGACTCGGGGTTCTCCAGGGAGCAGGCGATGGCGGCTTCCTGCTCCGGGGTGAGGGCGGGGGTGTTCACAGGCACGGGCGCGGGCGCGGCGGCGCGGGCGGCACCCGACGCGGCCTGGGCGATGCGGGTCGCCGGGCGCGAGCGCAGGTAGTAGGTGGTCTTGAGACCGACCTTCCACGCGTACGCGTACATCGAGCTGAGCTTGCCGATGGTCGGCGCCGCCATGAACAGGTTCAGCGACTGGCTCTGGTCCAGGTACGGCATGCGCGCCGCGGCCAGGTCGATCAGCGCGCGCTGCGGCAGCTCCCACGCGGTGCGGTACAGCGACCGGACCTCGGCGGGCAGCCAGCCCAGCTCCTGCACGGAGCCGTTGGCGTCGCGCAGCGAGTCGCGGGTCTGCTGGTCCCAGACGCCGAGCTCCTTGAGCTCGCGCACCAGGTACGGGTTGACCTGGAGGAACTCACCGGACAGCGTCTCGCGCTTGAACAGGTTGGACACCTGCGGCTCGATGCACTCGTACACGCCGGCGATGGACGCGATGGTCGCGGTCGGCGCGATGGCGAGCAGCAGCGAGTTGCGCAGGCCGGTCTCGGCGATGCGGGCGCGCAGCGCGGTCCAGCGCTCGCCCCACTGCGGGGCCACGTCGAAGTGGTCGATGTGGAGCTCGCCGCGGGCGGCGCGGGTCTCGCCGTACGCCTCGTGGCGGCCGAGCTGCTCGGCCAGGTCGGCGGAGCGCTCGTACGCGGTGAGCATGATGCGCTCGGCGATCAGCGTGGACAGCCGGGCGGCCTCGGCCGAGTCGAAGTCGATCCGCAGCTTGAAGAAGACGTCCTGGAGGCCCATCACACCGAGGCCGACCGGCCGCCAGCGGGAGTTGGAGGCGCCGGCCTCGACGGTCGGGTAGAAGTTGATGTCCACCACGCGGTCGAGGAAGGTGACGGCGGTGCGGACGGTGGCGTCGAGGCGCTCCCAGTCCATCGCGCCCAGCAGGTCGTCGGCCGACGCGCCCGCGGCCACGTGCGCGCCCAGGTTGACCGAACCCAGGTTGCAGACGGCGGTCTCGGAGTCGTCCGTGACCTCCAGGATCTCGGTGCACAGGTTGGAGGAGTGCACCGTGCGGCCCGGCAGCGCGGTCTGGTTGGCGGCGCGGTTGGAGGCGTCCTTGAAGGTCATCCAGCCGTTGCCGGTCTGCGCCAGGGTGCGCATCATGCGGGCGTACAGGGTCTGCGCCGGGATGGTGCGGACGGCCTTGCCGGCCTGCTCGGCCTTGCGGTAGGCCTCGTCGAAGTCGGAGCCCCACAGGTCGACCAGCTCGGGCACGTCGGCCGGGGAGAACAGCGACCAGTCCTCGTTGGCGTTGACCCGGCGCATGAACTCGTCCGGGATCCAGTGCGCCAGGTTGAGGTTGTGGGTGCGGCGGGCCTCTTCGCCGGTGTTGTCGCGGAGCTCCAGGAACTCCTCGATGTCGGCGTGCCAGGTCTCCAGGTAGACGCAGGCGGCGCCCTTGCGGCGGCCGCCCTGGTTGACGGCGGCGACCGAGGAGTCGAGGGTGCGCAGGAACGGCACGATGCCGTTGGACTTGCCGTTGGTGCCGCGGATCAGGCTGCCGCGCGAGCGGATGCGCGAGTAGGACAGGCCGATGCCGCCGGCGTGCTTGGAGAGGCGGGCGATCTGCGCGTAGCGGCTGTAGATCGAGTCCAGGTTGTCCAGCGGCGAGTCGAGCAGGTAGCAGCTCGACATCTGCGGGTGGCGGGTGCCGGAGTTGAAGAGCGTCGGCGAGGAGGTCAGGTACTCCAGGCGGCTCATCAGACCGTACAGCTCGGCCACCTCGCGCACCGACTGCTCGTTGTCGCCGACCGCCAGGCCGCAGGCGACGCGGAGCAGGAAGTGCTGCGGGGTCTCGATGACCTTGCGGGTGATCGGGTGGCGCAGCAGGTAGCGGGACTGGACGGTGCGCAGGCCGAAGTACTCGAAGCGGTCGTCGCCCTCGGTGTCGATGAGCGCGTCCAGGGCGGCGGCGTGCTTGGCGACGAAGGCCGCGGTGGTGTCGCCGATCAGGCCCTCGGCGTGGCCGACGGCGATCGAGGCGGAGAAGGAGACCGAGCCCTGGCTGTTGGCCTCGTCGACGATCTCCAGGGCGAGCAGGCGGGCGGCCAGCTTCGAGTACTGGGGGTCCTCGGCGATCATCGACGCGGCGGCGTCCACGGCCAGCCCGCGCAGCTCGGCGAAGTCCGAGCCGGCGTGGCGGCCGCGCAGCGCGGCGGCGGCGACATGGCCGGGGTCGACCTCGGTGAGGTCGGCGCTGCGGTCGGTGAGCAGCCGCAGCAGCGCGCCGCCGGGGTCGGAGACCGTCGGGTCGGTGAAGGCGGTGCCGGTGCCCTGGGCGGGCAGGGTGGCTGAGGCAGCGGTGGTCAAGGCGCTCTCTCCTGGCGGCGATCGGCGGCGTGATCGGGGTCACCCGGGCCGTTCAGGGCAGGGGAGATCGGCGCGCACGCGGACAGCGGCGTGCGACGGTGTCTCCCCGGCCCGCCCGCGAGGCCCGGAGGGGTACTGCTCGTGCTGGCGCGCGGCCTCTGCGGGAGGGCCGTGGCGCAGGCCGTCGGCAGGTACTCGGACTCGCGGACACGGCTCTGGAGCCGCCCGCACACCGCTGCGGGGCAGTCCCGGATTCGCACCGGGTTCCCCTGCATCAACAGCAGAAGCGAGCATACATGTAGTGCCGCCTCACTATGGCGGCACCATATGTTGTGCCTGTCGTGTCGCGGGTGTGGGCAGGCCGGGTGAGCGGTCAGTGCTTCAGATAGACCTTGTACGTACTCGAATCACCGGTCGGCGAGGTGAATTGGGCGATCAGCCGGTACTGCCCGCTGGTGGCCAGCGCGGCGCTCAGGGCCCGGTCGGTGGACTCGGGCGCGGTGCTGTCGAGGACGACCATGGTGAACCATCCGTCCCGGATCGCGGCCGCGCTGCCGTCGTCGCCGTGGTGCTGCACCCCGGCGCCGTCGCGGTAGTCCGTGCCGGTGCGCGCGGAGACCCACTGCTCGGGCGTGGAGACGCCGCCGAGGTAGTACTCGGCCAGTCCGTCGACCTCGGTGAGGTAGCGGCCCTGCGGCACCGCGTGGACCCGCAGGACGGCCAGCAGGCGGCCGGAGTCGGGCCCGTTCTGGTAGCGCAGCGCGGACTGTTCCAGGCCGAGGGCGAGCAGCGCGACCCAGACCAGGATGCCCAGCTGGGGGTGGCGGAAGTGGGCGCCGACCAGCCGGGTCAGGCCGACCCCGGCGAGCGGGGCGGCGAGCAGCATGCCGTAGCCGAGGTGGCGGAACAGCGCGCCGGAGGTGCCCGTCCACAGGTGGGCGGCGGGGATCAGCAGGGCGGTGGCGGTCAGTGCGGTGCCGAGCAGCACGCGCCGGCCGCGGGTGGTGGGGACGGTGTCCTTGTCCGGCGCGTCGTGCTCGTTGATCTGCTCGCGGCGGGCGTACGCGATGGTGCCGGCCACCGCGAGGACGGTGAACAGGCCGCTCCACTGGACGGTGCTGAGCAGGATGGAGCCGGCCGAGCCGGGGGCGTTGCCCTGCGAGGGGGACCACCCGGCGACCTTGCCGAGGGTGCCGTACGGGAGCAGCAGGAGGGCGGTGCCGACGGCCAGCAGTACGGCGCGCAGCGCGGCCTGGGAGAGGCGCCGGTGCGGCCAGGCGGTGGCCAGGGCCAGCGCGATCAGGGCGGGCAGTGCGAAGGCCGCCGAGTACGCGACGGCGCAGGCCAGCGCGGCGGCCGGGGCGGCGAGCAGGACCAGCGCCGGGTGGCGGCGGGCGGTGAGCACCGTGGTCCAGGCCGCGAGGGCGACCAGCAGCACGGCGAGCGACTCGGGGGCGGCGTAGAAGCCGACCACGACGGTGGACTGGAGCACGGCGTAGACGGCGATGGCGCAGATGGCCACCCGCTCGTTGAACAGCCGCCGGGTCAGCGAGTACAGCAGCGCGGTGGTGGCCAGCGCGAAGCCGAGGCTGAGCAGCCGGGTGCCCCAGATGCCGTTGGCGTTCGCGGCGGCGCCGGCCAGCGGCGGGTAGAGCCAGGGCGAGCCGGGGATGCGGTCGACCAGGTCGGTGGTGACCGGCGTGCCGTGCAGCAGGTGGGCGAGCAGCTGGCGGCCGGCGACCATGGTGGCGGCCTCGTCGGGGTGCGCGGCGGCGAGC
>NZ_JAFLNG010000411.1 GCF_017427025.1 Streptomyces sp. FH025 | reverse complement strand
AGCAGAAGATGCGGGGTGGCGCGGCGCGGCCGGACCGGCGGACCGTGCTGGCGGACGCGGCGATCGGCGTGCTGGCGGACGCCGGTGTCCGGGGGCTGACCCACCGGGCGGTGGACGCGGCGGGCGGGCTGCCGGCCGGCACCACCTCGGCCTACCTGCGGACCAGGCAGGCGCTGCTCACCGCGCTGGTGCGGCGGCTGGTCGAGCTGGACCAGGGCGAGCTGCAGGCCATGGGGGAACGGGTGGCGATCAGCTCGACGGGCGAACTCGTCGAGCTGATCGGCGAGTTGATGAACCACCGGTTGACCGGCGAGGGGCGTCGGCGCTCGCTCGCCCGGTACGCCTGCGCGGTGGAGAGCGTGCGCGACCCGGAGCTGCGGGAGATCCTCGTGCCGCGCGAGAACGCGGGGCGTGCCGCTGTCCGTGCCTTCCTAGCCGACCGGGGTGTCCCCGACCCGGACCGGCGGACCGCCACACTGCTGGCCTGCATCGACGGCCTGGTCTTCGACCGGCTGGTCGGTGGGGGCGAGACCGGCGCCGACGAGGTCGAAGGCCTGGTGGCCGCCGCCCTGCGCGGCGCGACCGGCTGACCGTCAGGAGCCCCGCCCGGCACCGACCCGCGCTCCGGCTCGGCGAGAGTCCCGGGGGAGCTCACCCGCCGGTCCAGCCCCCTCAGGGTCGGGTCAAGCTGACGTCAATCAACCGTCAAGTTGCTTCATTCACAGAATATTTCGATCACGTATGGCGTGACGTGCCGAAGATTTCCGTTGTTTCCAGGTCTTCACACGGAGATCTCCGGCTGACAGGCTTGGGCCGCCCTTTCAGTACGGAGGAGGTTCCTTGTCCCGCATATCCACGTTGGCCGGAGCGGTCACCTGCGCGCTCGCCCTTGTCACCGGTACCGCCGTCGCCGCTTCGGCCGCGCCGTTCGACCTGGCGCCGGGCGCCGGCGCCGAGGCGAAGGTCGATCCCGTCGCCTGGAAGCCGTGCAACCCCGACCCGAGCAAGCCGGACCCCGGCATCTACGACTGTGCCGTCTACCCGGTGCCGCTGGACTACGACAACCCGTCGGGCGAGAAGATCGGCATCGCGATGATGCGGCGGCGGGCGAGCGACCCGTCGAAGCGGATCGGCTCGCTCTTCCTCAACCCGGGCGGCCCGGGCGGCAGCGGCTACATGTGGGCGACGACCACCCGCTTCGGCACCGAGGTGCAGTCCAAGTTCGACCTGATCGGCTTCGACCCGCGCGGGGTGGCCCGGAGCAACCCGCTCAAGTGCTTCAAGACCCAGGAAGAGGCCGACGCGGTCAACAACCGCATGGTCGGGGTGCCGGTCACCAAGGCCGAGATCGCCGACACCCTGGACGCCGACCAGGACTACAGCGACGCCTGCAGCAAGAACGCCGGCCCGCTGATCGAGCACATGTCGACCATCAACGTGGTGCGCGACCTCGACCGGATGCGTCGCGCCGTCGGTGACTCCCAGCTCACCTTCGCCGGGTTCTCCTACGGCACCCTGATCGGGTCGACGTACGCCGGCATGTACCCGAACAAGGTGCGCGCGATCATCGTCGACGGCAACGTCGACCCCAACCTGCGCCTGCACAACGGCATGGAGTACGACCGCCAGCGGGCGGGCGGCTTCGAGCTGGCCCTGGACGAGTTCCTGAAGCGCTGCCAGGCCGCCGGCGCCCCGCGCTGCGCCTTCGGCGACGGTGACACCCGCGCCAAGTTCGACGAGCTCCGCGACCACCTGCGGACCAGCCCGATCACGCTGTCCAACGGTTCGCAGGTGACGCTGAGCAGCTTCACCGGCGAGGTGGCCAGCGCCCTGTACTCGCAGGCCAAGCTGGCGCCGCTGGCGAAGTCGCTGCAGGCGACCTACCAGGTGCTGCACAAGCCGGCCGTGACCGCCCTGGTCGCCCCGCGGGCCGAGGCCTCGGACGAGGCGGCCAACCAGCTCACGGTGAACGTCCCGCACGCGCTGCGCGAGGCCCCGGCCGACTCCGAGTACACCGGTGACGACTCCTACATGGGCGTCAACTGCCAGGACAAGCCGTACCCGTCGAACGACAAGGTGTTCGCCAACGCCGCCAAGGTCTGGGAGAAGGAGTCGCCGACCTTCGGCCGCTACCAGGCCTTCGACGCGCCCGCCTGCGCCAGCTGGCCGGCTCCGGCCCGGGACGCCGAGCGCTTCAGCGGCCCGTGGAACAAGAAGACCTCCAACACCGTGATGGTGATCGGCAACCTCTACGACCCGGCCACCCAGTACAAGTTCGCCCAGCGGATGCAGCAGGAGCTGGGCAACGCGGTGCTGGTCAGCGTCGACTCGATCGAGCACTGCGCCGTCGGCCGCAGCAAGGCCCTGAACAACCTGGTCACCCGCTACCTGGTGGACGGCACCGCGCCGCAGCCGGGCCAGCTGCTGAAGCCGGACGCCGAGATCTTCCCGGCGGTCTGAGCGAACGACGTCTGAGCGAACGTGGTCTGAGCGAACGACGTCTGAGCGAGCGGGGTCCGAGCGGACGAGGCCCGAGCGTTCGACCCGTGGAGTGAACCCGTGGTGGCCGGCGGTCTCGCCGGCCACCACGGTCGTTCTTCCGGCCCAGGTTCAGGAATGCGCGGACGATGCGCGCGACACGCGTGATGCGACGGCTGATCGTCGTCGAACCTCTCCCGGAACCCGGTCCGCGGTCCTGCCGGGACCATTTCCGGGGGGATGGTGCGCGGCCGCGTCGATGTCACATCAGTTCGCGGACGGACATGTGAAATCGAAACGCGGAACTCAGGCGGCCCGCTCCGTCTCCTCCTCGACGACGTGGCCGTCGCGCAGCTCGATCACCCGGTCGGCGAGCCCCATCAGCGTCGGGTCGTGGGTGGCGACCAGCACCGTGACGCCCTCGCTGCGGACCACCGCGCGCAGCAGCTCCATGATCGCGCGGCCGGTCTCGGAGTCCAGCTGGCCGGTGGGTTCGTCGGCGATGATCAGTCCGGGGTCGTTGGCCAGCGCGCGGGCGATGGCGACGCGCTGCTGCTGGCCGCCGGAGAGCTCGCCGGGCCGCTGGTTGGCGTGGTCGGCCAGGCCGACCAGGGCCAGCAGGGTGTGCGCGCGTTCCTCGCGCTCGGCGGCCGCGACCTTGCGCAGCCGCATCGGCACGCCGACGTTCTCGGCGGCGGTGAGCATCGGGATCAGCCCGAAGGACTGGAAGACGAAGCCGATCCGCTCCCGGCGCAGGGCGAGCCGGCCGTCCTCGTCCAGCCCGGCGAGGTCGACGCCGTCCAGGGCGATGCTGCCGCCGGTCGGTGCGTCCAGGCCGCCGACCAGGTTGAGCAGGGTGGTCTTGCCGGAGCCGGACCGGCCCTTGAGAGCGGTGAGTTCACCGCGGCCGACCGAGAAGCTGACGCCGCGCAGGGCGTGGACGGCCCGCTCGCCGGTACCGAAGCTGCGCCGCAGGTCCGTCACGGACACCATTGGCGAGGCGGTCGTGGTGGCGGTGGTGGTGTCGGCCTGGTGCTTCGTCATGCGGCGTCCCCCTGTGGGCGTGGCTACCCGGTTCTCTCCCGGGTCAACGGATGCGGCGGTTGCGCCGGTTCACCGCCCCGGCCGGAAATTCAGGCCGGGTGTTTCCCCTCGTCAAAGGGGGTGCGGCGAAGCGGGTTTGTGAAGTGTGCATGGCATTTCAATGGGGGCGTCCCTGGCCGGGGATGCTACCAATGCAAGGAATTTGCTCATTACTTACTTGATTCGCGCAAGTCTCTTCCGTTCGTCGATCGGATCTGACAGCATCGTCCGCTATCCGGCGACCGATTGCCGGTGATCATTGCGCCGGTGTTCCCGCGGAGTGTTCCGACTGTGGCCGATGTGTGCCCGGATCGGACGGACGGGCCGAACCGGATGCGAGCGGGGACGTGACCGGGGGAGGAACTTGATGCTCGGCTTCGTCGTGCGCCGACTGCGCGGACGACTGCCGCTGGCCGCTGCCGTCCTGCTGGCGGTGCTGATCACCACGGCGGTGCTGACCGCCCTGGTGGCCTTCAACAGCAGCGTCGGCCGGGCCGGTCTGCGGCAGTCGCTCCAGGGCCCCGGCCACGCCCGGACCACGGTGGTGGTGACCGCCGAGCACGGTCTGGATCAGCGGGCCAAGGACGAGGAGGCGCTCGGCTCCTACCGGCAGAAGCTCTTCGGCGATCTGCCCGTGCGCACCGACAGCCTGCTGCGCAGTCGCTCCTACGGCCTGCCGGACGGCGCCAGGGCGGACGCCGCCCGGGCGGGCGGCGCCGCGGCGGGCCAGGCCGCGCCGGTCACCGGGGCCTCTGCGGCCAAGGCCGATCTGACGGTCCTCGCCGACCTGGACCGCGGGCGGGTCCGGCTGGTCGCCGGTGCCTGGCCGGGCGCCGCCACCGGCCCCGTCCAGTCCGCAGCCCCGCAGGCCGCCGTCCCGCAGGTCATGCTCGCCCGGCTGGGCCTGACCGAACAGGCGCTTCCCGCCGACGTCCAGGTCACCGGCCGGCTCGACGGCAAGCCGCTGACCGTCAGGGTCACCGGCGTCTACCGGGCCGCCGACCCGTTCGACCCGTACTGGCGCATCGACCCGGTCGGCGGACGGGAGTTCCAGGTCGGCGACTTCACCACCTACGGCCCGATGATGGTCGACCAGAGCGTCTTCACGGCCGGAGGCCTGCCGCAGAGCAGCCGTGGCTGGCTGCTCGACGCCGACTTCGCGGGCGTCGACCAGGACACGGCCCGCGCCATCGGCGACCGCGCCCCGGGACTCTCCGACGACCTGCGCAAGACCGCGAACCTCGCCGCGCAGAGCGAACTCCACGACGTCATCGGCGAGTTGTCCGCCAGCCTGCTGGTCGCCCGGTCCACCCTGCTGATCGGCGCCCTGCAACTGGCCGTCCTCGCCGGGGCGGCCCTGCTGCTCGTCGTCCGGCTGATCTCGACCCGCCAGGAGCGCGAGAACGAGCTGCTGGCCGCCCGAGGCGCCTCCGGCGCCCGGCTCGGCGGCTTCACCGCGCTGGAACTGCTGCTGCTCGCACTGCCCGCGGCGGCGTTCGCGCCCCTGCTCACCCCGTTCCTGGTCCGCGTCCTGGCCGGCCTGGGCAGCTCCCGACAGGTGGCCCTGCACACCGGCATCGGCTGGACGCTCTGGCCGGTGGCCGTGCTCTGCGCCGTCGGCTGCACCGCGCTCGCCATCGTGCCCAGCCTGCTGCGCGGCGCCGGCGCCGCCCTGCGCCGCCGGGCCGGCCGCCGCCAGGCCGCGGTCTCCGGCGTCGCCCGCAGCGGCGGAGACCTCGCCGTGCTGGCCCTGGCCGCCCTCGCCTACCAGCAGCTCAGCCAGTACGGCGGCGGGCTCTCCACCGACTCCTCCGGCGAACTCGGCGTCGACCTGCTGCTGGTCGCCACCCCCACCCTGGCCCTGTGCGCGGGCACCCTGGTGGTCCTGCGCCTGCTGCCGCTCGCCGCCCGACTGGGCGCCCGGGTGGCCGCCCGGGGCCGCGGCCTCGGACCGGCGCTGGTCGGCTGGCAGCTGGCCCGCCAACCCGCCCGGGCCAGCGGCCCCGTGCTCCTGCTCGTCATGGGCGTGGCCACCGGCGTGCTCGCCCTCGGCCAGCACGCCACCTGGACCGCCTCCCAGCGCGACCAGGCCGCCTTCGGCACGCTCGGCGGCCTGCGCATCTCCGCCTCGCACGGCTCGCTGATGGGCCAGGGCGGCCGCTACGGCACCCTGCCCGGCGGGGACCGGCTGGTCCCGGTGATCCGGGCGCAGCAGCCGCTGCCCTCCGGCACCGGCCAGGTGCTCGCCACGGACACCGCCGCCCTCGCCGACCGCGTCCCGATCCGTGAGGACCTGCTCGACGGGCACAGCCGGGAGGAGCTGTTCCGCCCGCTCGCCGCGCCCGCACCCGCCGGAGCACCGGACGGCGTGCCGCTGCCCGGGCACCCGCTGCGGATCGACGCCGACATCTCCACCGCCGAGTCCACCAGCCGGGGGAGCACGCAGTCCCTGACCCAGACGCTCCTGATCCGGGACCGTTTCGGGATCGTCTACCGGGTTCCGTTCACCGGCGCCCTGGTCGGCGACGACCGCCGTGGTTCGGCCTCGCTGAGCGCGCTGGTCGACGCGCCGCTGGGGTCCGCCGCCGCACCGCTGACCCTGCTCGGGGCGACCGAGTCCAGCGCCGGCACGGACGAGCGGGACGTCACCATCCACAAACTGGCCGTTTCCGACACCGTCGACGGCCCCGCGGTCGACGTCCCGCTGCCGCCCGGCGGCCCCGTCGCCGCCGCGAAGGCACCGACGACCGTGTCCGGCGTCGCCACCCGCGACTACCTGAAGGGCACCGGCGCCTCGGTCGGCGACACCGTGCAGGTCCCGTTCGGCGGGACCACCCTCCAGGTCAGGATCACCGCCGCCGTCGAGGCCCTGCCGGTGGCGGGTCGCAGCGCGGTCGTCATCGACCTCGCCACCACCGCGCGGCTGCTGGCCGCCCAGCGGCACATGGTGTCCGGCAACGCCGAATGGTGGCTGCCCGCGGCCGGCCCGGGCGACCGCACCCCGGCCCAGGCCGCCGCCGCCCTGCGGGCCGCCCCCGGCTCCCAGGACGTCCAGCTCTACGACGAGGTCTCCGAAAACCTGCTCGGCGACCCGATCGGCGCCGCCCCGCAGAGCGCGCTGATGGCCATCGCGATCGTCACCGCCGTGCTCGCCGCGATCGGGTTCGCCGCCTCCGTGGTCGGCTCCGCCCACGAGCGCTCCCGGGACTCCGCCCTGCTGCTCGCCCTGGGCGCGCCGCGCAGGCAGGTCTCCCGCACCGTCGTCGCCGAGCAGGCCCTGCTGATCGGGCTCGGCGGGGTGGTCGGGCTCGGCCTCGGCGTCCTGCTCGTCCACCTGATCGTGCCGTTGGTGGTGCTGACCTCAGCCGCCCGCCGCCCGATGCCCGAGGCGCTGATCGAGCTGCCGGTCGGCCAGGCGCTGTTGTTCACGGCCGCGATCGCCGTCGTCCCGCTGCTGTCGGCCTTCCTCATCGGACGCCGCCGTCGAGACG
>NZ_JAFLNG010000410.1 GCF_017427025.1 Streptomyces sp. FH025 | reverse complement strand
GTCACGACCTCCGTCAGACGGAGCGCAGTTCGGCGTAGCGGCGCAGGAACAGCGCCTCGCTGAGGGCCATCCGCTCCAGCTCCCGCGGGTCGACGCTCTCGTTGACCGCGTGGATCTGGGTGGTCGGCTCCTCGACGCCGATCAGCACGATCTCGGCCTTCGGGTAGAGCGTGCGCAAGGTGTTGCAGAGCGGGATCGAGCCGCCCTCGCCGGAGGCGACCATCGGGGTGCCGAAGGCCTCGGCCATGGCCTCGCCCATCGCCTCGTAGGCCGGGCCGCTGGTGTCGGCGCGGAACGGGGCGCCGTTGCCCTGGCGCTCGATGGTCAGCTCGGCGCCCAGCGGCACCTGTGCCTCCAGGTGGGCGACCAGCGCGTCCTGGGCGGCGGCCGAGTCCATGCCCGGCGGCACGCGCAGGCTGATCAGCGCCTTGGCGGCGGCCTGCACGGAGGAGGTGGCGCCGATCACCGGCGGGGCGTCGATGCCCAGGACGGTGACGGACGGGCGGGCCCAGAGACGGTCGGCGATGGTGCCGGTGCCGGTCAGGGCGACGCCGTCGAGCACCTTGGCGTCGGCACGGAACTGCTCCTCGGGGTACTGCACGCCCTCCCAGGTCTGGTCGGCGGCCAGGCCGGCGACGGCGACGTCGCCGTTCTCGTCGTGCAGCGAGGCGAGCATCCGGACCAGGCTCTGGAGCGCGTCCGGGGCGGCGCCGCCGAAGGCGCCGGAGTGCAGGTTGCCGCCCAGGGTGGTGACCGAGGCCTCGACCACCGTCATGCCGCGCAGCGAGGCGGTCACGGTGGGCAGGCCGGGGGCGAAGTTGCCGGTGTCGCCGATGACGATGGCGTCGGCGGCGAGCAGCTCGGGGTGGGCCTCGGCGTAACGCTCCAGGCCGCCGGTGCCCTGCTCCTCCGAGCCCTCCACGATGATCTTCAGACCGACCGGGTAGCCGTCGCCGTACACCTGGCGCAGCGCCCGCAGGGCGGTCAGGTGCATCAGGATGTTGCCCTTGCAGTCGGCCGCGCCGCGTCCGTACCAGCGGCCGTCACGCTCGGTCAGTTCGAAGGCGGGGCTGAGCCAGGCGTCCTCGTCGAGCGGGGGCTGGACGTCGTAGTGCGAGTACAGCAGGACGGTCGGGGCGCCCTCGGGGCCGGGCAGTTCGCCGTACACGGACTGGGTGCCGTCCGGGGTGTCCAGCAGCCGGATGCCGGTCAGGCCCTCGGCGGCGAAGGCGTCGGCGACCCAGCGCGCGGCCTTCCGGCACTCCTCGACCGGGAACTGGCGCGGGTCGGCGACCGAGGGGAAGGCGACCAGCTCGGCGAGGTCGGTGCGGGCGGAGATGGTCGGTTGGGGTACCGCCGATCATAGGCGGAGCCGCTCCGGGGGCTCCGGGCGTGCCGGGGCTCCGGCTGAGCGGAGACCGGCGCGGGCCGGCGTGGGCTGGCGTGGACCGGCGCGGGACGGCGTCGGCTGGCGGCTCGTCGGGCGGTGCGGCGTCCGGGCGGGTGGGCGGACGCATAGGATTGCTCGACGTGACTGACTCCGGAAGCTCCGATTCCCGCAGCCCGCTCGACCGTACGACCGCGCCGGTCGACGGTATCGACAGTGAGGCGTCCGCTCAGGCGTCTTCGGCCCCGTCGGCGTCGTCCGTGTCATCGGCCTCGTCGGCGTCATCGGCGTCGTCGGCGTCGTCGGAACAGCTCGACGGCGTCTGGGACGTGGTGGTGGTCGGCGCCGGACCGGCCGGGGCCTCGGCCGCCTACGCCGCCGCCGCGCAGGGCCGACGGGTGCTGCTGCTCGACAAGGCCGAGCACCCCCGCTACAAGACCTGCGGCGGTGGCATCATCGGCCCCTCCCGGGACAGCCTGCCGCCGGACTTCGAGCTGCCCTTGCAGGACCGGGTGAGCGCCGTCACTTTCGCCTACGACGGGCGGTACACCCGTACGCGCCGCTCCCAGCGGATGCTGTTCGGGCTGGTCAACCGGGACGAGTTCGACCTGCGCCTGGTGCAGGCGGCCAAGCAGGCCGGGGCGGTGCTGGTCACCGGAGTGACCGTCACCGGGGTCGAACAGCGCGGCGGCGAGCACCGGACGGCGCTGGTGACCGCGGCCGACGGGCGCGGCTTCGAGGCCCGCGCGGTCGTCGGGGCGGACGGCAGCGCCAGCCGGATCGGTCGCCACGTGGGCGTCACCTTCGACCAGATCGACCTGGGCCTGGAGGCGGAGATCCCGGTGCCGCCGCAGGTCGCCGCGGACTGGTCGGGCCGGATCCACCTCGACTGGGGCCCGCTGCCCGGCAGTTACGGCTGGGTGTTCCCGAAGACCGAGACCAGCAGCCTGACCGTCGGCGTCATCTCGGCTCGCGGCGACGGCGAGCAGACCAAGCAGTACCTCGCCGACTACATCCGGCGGTTGGGCCTGTCCGGCTTCACCCCCAAGGTCGAGTCCGGGCACCTGACCCGCTGCCGGGCCGAGGACTCACCGCTGTCCCGCGGCCGGGTGCTGGTCGCCGGGGACGCGGCCGGACTGCTGGAGCCGTGGACCCGCGAGGGCATCTCGTACGCGCTGCGCTCGGGCCGGCTGGCCGGTGAGTGGGCGGTGCGGGTCGCCGAGGCGGGCGACGCGGCGGCGGTGCGGCGCGAGGCGCTGAACTACGCGTTCGCCGTCAAGGCCGGGCTGGGCGTGGAGATGCGTGCGGGCAAGCAGCTGCTGGGCGCCTTCGAGCGGCGGCCGTACCTGTTCCACGCGGCGGTCTGCCTGGTGCCGGCGGCCTGGCGGGCCTTCGCCCGGACCACCCAGGGGCACACCACCTTCGCGCAGGTGCTGCGACAGTACCCGGCGGCGCGGAGGCTGATGGCGATGGCCTCGCGGTAGCGGGGCCGGCGCGTACGCGGTTCGTGCGTGGTTCGTGCGTTCCGTGCGTGGTTCGTGCGTTCCGTGCCTCTCGTGCCTCTCGTGCGTGGGGCCGGTGTTCCTCCTCCTCCGTTCCGGGGAGGAGGAACACCGGCCCTGTTTCCTTCGTGCGGTGGGCTACTTGAGCCCAGTGGGGTCGGCTACTTGAGCCCGGTGTCGATCGCGGTCATGAGGCTGCCGGACGGGGTGTCGCCGGACATCTCCCAGATCATGCCGCCGAGCAGGTTCTTCGACTTGAGGTAGGCCGTCTTCTGGGCGATCGACCAGGTGTCGTCGAAGGTCCACCACTGGCCGTTGGCGCCCGTGTAGCCGTACGTGGCAACGGACTTGGGATCGTGGTAGACGGTGAGGTTGGGGACGCTGGTGATGAGGTTGTTGTAGCCGCGCGTTCCGGCCTCCTCGGCGAACTGACCCGGCGCGGCGCCGTTCGCCGACTGCCAGGCGCCGTTGGCGCCGCCGTCCGCCACGCTCTGCCAGCCTCGCCCGTAGAACGGGAAGCCGATGGTCAGCTTGCGCGGGTTGACCCCGGCGCTGAGGTAGGTCTGAACGGCCGTGTCCACGCTGAAGTGGAAGTTGTACGGGTCGTTCGGGTCCTGGTACAGGTTGGACGCGTGACCGGTGCGGTTGGGCTCCCAGGAGTTGTCGCTGCCGGAGCCGTGGAAGTCGTAGCCCTGGACGTTGGCGATGTCCAGCGAGTTGAAGACCTGTCCGAGGTCCCAGCCGGCCGCGACCTTCGCCGGGTCGGCCGGCGTGAAGGCGGTGAGCAGCTTGTGCGAGCCGCCCAACGCGTCGAGCTGCTTGCGGAATTCGGCCGCCAGCAGGGTCAGGTTGGCCTTGTCGTTGGCGCTCCAGTGGTTGCCCGGGTGGCCGTCGCCGGAGCCGGGCCACTCCCAGTCGAGGTCGATGCCGTCGAAGATCCCGGCCGCCACGCCGTCACCGCCGGCGCCGTTGTAGGCCGGCAGATTGCCCTTGATCCAGGTGTCGACGCAGGACTTGACGAACTTCTGCCGGGACGCATCGGTGGCGGCCACGTCGGAGAAGTACTTGGAGTACGTCCAGCCGCCGAGCGAGACGACGACCTTCAGGTTCGGGTACTTGGCCTTGAGCTTCTTCAACTGGTTGAAGTTGCCCCGGAGTTTGCCCCAGCCGTCGTCGGCCACGCCGTCCACCGATTGGTCGGCGCTCATCGGGCGGGCGTAGTCGGCGTCGGCGTCACCGGCGCCGGTTCCCTGGTCGGGGTCCTCCGGGTTGCTGGTGGTGCCCTTGGTGACGCCCGCGAGGCAGGTCAGGTTGACCGGATCGATGTTCTCGAAGGCGTAGTTGATGATGTCGAGCTTGGCCGCGCTGCCCGAGGTGTCGAGGTTCTTGACGAAGTACTGACGGCCGTAGATGCCCCACTGGACGAAGTAGCCGACCCGGGCGTACTTTCCGGCGCCGACGATGTCCGAGGTGGTCACGCTGAGCGGGGCGGAGGCGGGCGAGGAGTTGTCGGCGGGGTCGCGGGCCTTCACGGTGAAGGTGTAGGCGGTGGACGGCGAGAGGCTGCCGACGGTGGCGGTCAACGTGCTGCCGCCGACCGTCGTCACCAGCGTGCCGCCCCGGTAGACGTCGTACGCGGCGACCCGGACGTTGTCGGTGGCGGCGTTCCAGGCGAGCGTGACGTCCGACGAACTGACCGCCGTGGCGCGGAGGTTGGTCGGTGCGGTGGGCGGCGTGGTGTCGGTCGACGGGTCGAAGGTGGCGGCGGTGACGGGTGCGCTGAGCGGGCCGGTGTTGCCGCGGCTGTCCTTGGCCCGGACGGTCAGGGTGTACGAGGTGGCCGGGGTGAGCCCGGTGACCAGGACGTTGGTGGTGGGGCTGGAGGCGACCACGGTGCTGCCGTTCAGCACGTCGTAGGAGGCGACCGGGAAGTCCCCGCCGGTGGCGGCCGGCCAGCTCAGGGCGAGCGTGTGCGCGGTCGAATCGGTGACGGTGGGCGTGCCCGGCGCGGACGGCGGGACGTCCGGGGTGCCGTCGCACTTGTCGCCGTTGATGCGGCAGTTGAGCGGGGTGGAGACCGGGCCGTTGCCGACGAACCAGAAGCTGTACGGCTCGGTGGTGCTGTGGGCGTTGACCGTCGCGTTGTAGAACGCGGCGGTGGCGGTGACGTGCTGGCCGTTGACGGTGGCGGTGCCGTTGTAGCTGTTGCCGATGGTCACGCCGGCCGGGAGGTCGAACTCCAGGGTCCAGCCGGACACGGCGGTGGCGTTGTCGTTGTGGACGATGTAGGTGCCCTGCCACCAGGAGCCGTTGTTGGCGGTGGTGAAGGTGGCGGTGAGCTTGCCGGCGGCACTCGCCGGGGTGGCGAGCACGGTGAGCGCTGCCAGGGGGAGGAGCAGGACGGAGAGCACTGCCAGCAGTCTGCTGCGCATGTGCGGTCGTCCCGCCCGGGATCGAGCGGACATGGTTCTCCCTGTGACTGTGGGGGTTGGACAGGGGGACGTAGAACCGGAGGTGATCCGTGTGCGATCGGTGCCCGCGCCGTGGGGAGGCGGGGCATGGGAACTGTAGGAGGACTGGACCAATGCGTCAACAGGTCTGTACCACTGAGGAGTTGGCGGGTGAGGTGGTGGGTGGTGGGTTCAGTCGACGGGTGACAAGTAACGGATGACAGATGATGAAATCTGTCATCCGTTATCTGTTGGTTGAAATCTGTTTGCTGTCATTCGTTGCGGTTCGTCGGTCGCGCTGATGGCGGGCCCGGCGCTGGGGGAGGGGCGTCTCGAGGCGGTGTGACCCCGCTACTCCCGGACGATCGCCAGGGCCTCGATCTCGATGAGGACCTCCGGCTTGAACAGTGCCGCGACCTGTACGGCGGAGGAGGCCGGGAGCGGAAGGCCGCTCAGGTACTCGTCCCGGGCCTCGCGGACGGCCGGGAGGTAGGCGATGTCGGTCATGAAGATCGTGAACTTGACGACGTCCGAGAAGTCGGCCCCGGCGGCGGCCAGGCAGCGACGCAGGTTCTCGAAGACCTGGCGTGCCTGGGCCTTCGGGTCGCCCTCGCCGACCAGGTTCCGGTGCTCGTCGAAGGCCACCTGGCCGGAGAGCTGGACCAGTCGGCCGGTACCCGTGACGACGTGGGTGTAGCCCGTCCCCGGGGCGACGCCCGGGGGCTCGGTGATGTGGGTGAGGTGCGTGGTGGTCATGGTGATTGATCCTGAGCCACCGCGCGCCGGGGCCGCAAGCGACTTGTCCTGGACAACGCGCCCATCAGCGCACCACTTCGGCCGGTGCGCGTCGGAACGGCCGGTCGGCCGTCGGGAGTCGGGCATCGGGACCGGCCGAGCGCAGCACCACGTCCAGCACGGCGTCCGAATCGGCGGCGTAACCGCCGCTGGCCCAGGCGGCGTTGGCCTCGATCACCGCCCAGCCGTCCTCGGTGCGTCCGACGTCCACCACCGCCGCGCTCGGCAGCGGGGCATACGAGGCCGAGGCGGCCAGCACGTCGCCGGTGAAGGCCAGCACCTCGGCCTCTTCCCCTTCGAGCGGTGCGACGGACAGTTCGCCGTCCACGGCGTAGCGCGAGCCGGCCCGCACCGTGCCGTCCAGGACGAACAGCCGGTACTCCGCACGGAACCGCACCACCTCGCTCACCAGCACGGCCGTGTCGCCGTCCAGCAGCTCGGGCCCGGGCAGCGCGCCGCCGTCCGGGTAGACCCGGGCGGCGAACAGCTTGTCCGTCGGCGGTTTCACGAAGGCCGGGCCGCGCAGCGAGCGGGCCTCTGCCAGCGTGGTGGCGGACACCCGTCGGCCGGTCAGCGTGAACGGCAGCCGGGCCAGCCAGTCTTCGGACGGCTCCAGCAGGGCCAGGCCGAGCTCCCGTCCGACCGCGTCGCCGAACAGTGGCCCGCCGTACACGTGCACCGCCGCGCCGAGCAGCTCGCGCGGCGCCCGCCAGGACGTCGCGGTGAACGCCCGCAGGCCGCGCAGACCGGCGGCGGTGCGCAACCGGAGGCCCGTTTCGTTGACACGGGGCGCGAGGAGCAGGACGGGGGAGTCGGTGGACATGGCGCCCATGCTGCCGGGAGAACGGCGGCCGCCACCAGCGGATTTCGGTCAGGTCGGCCGAGGGCCCGGAGTGATTGGCTCTGGCCGAGGGGCGGGTGGGCGTGCCAGAGTCGTCCGGGCGGCGGTCCGGGCACCCCGGACCGGCGCCCGCGGTCCGA